>MFQT01000004.1:0-414 GCA_001783145.1 Candidatus Magasanikbacteria bacterium RIFOXYB2_FULL_38_10 | reverse complement strand
CCTGCTGGCGGATGGCGTCCACGACGGCTGGATGACTGTGGCCGACGTTCAATACGGAAATCCCCGCCAGGAAATCCAGATATACCTTGCCTTCGGCATCCCAAAGCTTGACGCCTTTGCCTTTAACAAACACGATCGGCCGGCGGGCGTAAGAGGGAATGACATGCTCGTCGAACTGCTGAATGATATCTTTCGTTTTACTCATCTTGAATGATCTCCGTTCCTATTCCTTGATCTGTGAATATTTCCAACAACAACGAATGCGGCATGCGCCCGTCCACGACGTGCACTTTCCGGACGCCGGCGGCCAAGGCCTCGAGCGCACCCCGAATTTTCGGCAACATGCCGCCGACAATCACTCCGTCCCGGATCAGGGTTTCAACGGCGCTGCGCTTCAACGTTGAAATGACCGAA
>MFQT01000003.1 GCA_001783145.1 Candidatus Magasanikbacteria bacterium RIFOXYB2_FULL_38_10 | reverse complement strand
TCGGCAAGGTTTGGTTGGATGTAGGTGACGATGGCGGAGAAAACAGGAACAACAGAAGCTGGAAAACCACTAGCCATAGAGACAACCCTCTCCGCTACATCTACTGCTCTAAAATTACCCAACCGCAAGTTGTGAATCGTCTGCCAATGGTCAATAACCCACTGAAAGTCATCCGCATCAAAAACACCAACCGCCTTCTTTTTCCAAAACTCTTTCCACTGGCCATCACTGATTGTCGCACTCATCTTGTCCTCCTCACCTACTCAGTAATTCATCTAAGCGCCTAAAGCCACTTAGCCTTAAACACAAAGAATGGTCCGCCGAGTAAGCAAATGTAAAAGAACCATTTTTAGCCTAGCATTTTTCGCCATAATTGTCAACCTGAGATAAAAAAAAGCGCGCCGTTTAAGACGCGCCTTATCAATCTCAATTATTTCTCCAACTCCTCTTCAATCTCCATTAGACGATTATACTTCTCCGTCCTTTCTCCGCGGGAAACTCCTACTTTTACAAACTCCGAATTAGTGGCCACGGCAAGGTCAATCATAAAAGTGTCACAGGTCTCCCCGCCACCACGATGCGAAACAACAGACCAAAATTTTTCCTTGTGCGCCATTTCAATTGTTTGAATCGCTTCTGTTAAAGTGCCAATCTGATTTAATTTGATGAGTATGGCATTGATGGCTTTTAATTTGATAGCTTTGGCCAGACGCTCGGGATTAGTGACAGTTAAATCATCACCGATAATTCTTATTTTCTGACCCAATTCTTTCATAATCAGTTGCCAATTATCCCAATCATCTTCGGCTAGTGGATCTTCTAAAGTCAAAAGCGGATATTTTTGCACCCACTTTTTAAAATATTCAATCATTTGTTTAGAAGAAAGATTTTCATCGGTTTTGGGCAAATGATATTTTCCATTCTCAAAAATTTCCGAAGTAGCCGGATCGGCTGAAAGCATTATATCTTTACCGGCCTCGTAACCGGCCTTTTTGATTGCTTCCAAAATTAATTCCCAAGGCGTTTCATTATTTTGTAGTCCTGGTGGCGCAAACGCGCCTTCATTGCCCACATTAGCATTTAAATTTTTTTCTTGCAAAACTCTTTTTAATGCCAAATACACTTCCGCGCCATAACGCACACACTCCCTAACATTTTTCCCGCCGATTGGAGTAATTATATATTCTTGCAAATCTGTGGAATTGGTTGCATGCTTTCCTCCTTCAATTACCACCATCATTGGCCGCGGCAATTTAAAATTTTTGTAGGGTAGTTTAAAAATTTCTCGCAAGTAAGCATACAACGGCTTTTTTTTAGAAAGGGCGGCTGCACGCGCGCAGGCCAAAGAAACACCCAAAATGGCATTGCCACCCAGTCTGGATTTGCCGGATGTGCCATCCAAATCTATCATTATTTGGTCAATTTTTTGTTGATCACAAGAATTTAAACCAATTAATTTTGGCGCAATTTTTTTATTGATATTAGCCACGGCTTTAAGCATGCCCTCTCCGCCATAACGTTTAGGGTCGCCATCAAGCAGTACTGTAGCTTCATGACTACCAGCCGAGACGCCAAATGGCACAGAAGCGATGCCAACACTGCCATCATCTAAAAAAACTTTAGCTTCCAAAGACGGTGTGCCGCCTGATGATAAAATTTCCCGAGCGTGAATTTTAATTATGCGCATAAAAAATGTTAATTTTATGCTGATTTTAAAAATTACATTCTCAATTTTTACTGAATTTCAAAACTCACATTGACATTTACCATCACATCCATACTGCCGGTTTGAATATCCGGCGCGGGCATTGGAGAGGATCCACCCATACCCAAAGCAGTAGAATAGGCCTTCATAGGGTAAGCTTCACTGGGAGAGTATTCGCTGTAAGAAGCCACGCGCACCAATTTTACTCCCAAGGATCTGGCTAAAGCTTGGGCTTTTTCTTTGGCATTCTGCAAAGCTTTATCTCTAGCCGCCAATTTTAAGCTTTCCTGATCATCAATAATAAAATTCAAACTGCTCACCTGGTTAACCCCCACTTCCCCAACCTTAGCAAGCACGGAGCTAATCTTGGTTAAGTCTCTTATCTTTAAGGTGACAGACTGATTAATGGTATAACCGGAAATTTCGCTTCTGCCATTAGTATAATCGTATTTAGGATAAACGGAATAATTGCTGGTTTGAATATCAGCATCCTTGATTCCTAATTTTTTGACTTCAATAATCAATTTATTCATCTTTTCCGTATTCTGCTTTTGGATGGAAGCAACATCAACCCCTTCTGTAACAAAGCCAATATCAGTGACAGCCACATTGGGTGAGGCGGTTTCTTTTCCTTCGCCGGTAATGGAAATGGTGTAAGGGATTCTATCGGCAATACCAATATATTGGAATTTTTTCATGTTGTTGCGGGCAAGGGTTCCCACAAACACAATTAAATAGGCCAGTAAAATTCCCACTAACACCTTCATTAAAATCATCCCAAAACAAGGGGCGCAAGTACATTTACCGCTCTTGGGATCACACTGGCAATTTTTGCCATGAGGCATAAACATAAGGCTTAAAATTAAGATTTAGATCCTTCAGGCCGGGCCGTCAGGATGACAAATTATTTAAGAGCTTCTAAGCCGGGAAGTTTTTTGCCGGAAAGATATTCCAGCATGGCTCCTCCTCCGGTAGAGATATGGTCTATATATTGTACCATTTTACTGCGCGCAAGAACAGAGAGGGTTTCGCCGCCGCCCACCACTCCATAGGCCGGCCCTTTGGATTTAGAACCCACCAAGTAAGCAATGGATAAGCTGCCCTTGTCAAAGGGGTGCTGTTCAAACAAACCCACAGGTCCATTCCAAATAATAGTGTTGGCTTTTTTAATAATTTTTGCCCAAGCCCTAATAGTATGCGGACCAATATCATAAATAGCCAAATCCCCCACGCAAACCTTTTTATTATCTTTTTCCACCAAGCAATGTTTATAATTGGTAGAATCTTTTTTGCCCGCCACCACATCAACAGGCAAAAAAACTTTTTTATTCGTGCCGATTTTTTTGGCCTCGGCAAAATATTCTTTACCGATTTGAGAAGAGCCAACCTCGTAACCCAAGGCGGCCAAAACCGTATTGCTTAATCCCCCACCCAAAAGGATATTGTCGGCTTTAGGCAATAATTTTTTAATTACCGGCAATTTGGTTTCAAATTTTAATCCACCCATTATCACTACCACCGGTTTCTTGGGTTTTTTAAGAACATAATCCAAGACTTGGAGTTCTTTTTCCAAAATAAGGCCGGCGTAACTGGGTAAATATTTGGTAATGGCACAGAGAGAAGCGGCCTTACGATGGGAATCGCCAAAAGCTTCATTAACATAAAGATCTCCTAATTTAGCTAACTCTTTAGCTAAGATAGAACTGTTGTTTTTTTCACCTTTTTCAAAACGGATATTTTCCAATAAAATGACTTGACCATTTTTCATGCCTTTTACATGATGTTCCACCGTTAAACCGATAGCATCATCTAATTTGGTAATTGATTTTTTTAAAGATTGAGAAATAAATTCAGCTACCCCGTCTAAGCGCAAATTTTTAACCGCTTGGCCATCCGGCCGGCCCAAATGCGCAATTAAAATTATTTTGGCCTTTTGTTTTATCAGATATTTAATAGTGGGCAAAGTACGCTCAATTTTAACGGCATTGTGTTCTTCAATCTTTCCTTCGTTATTAAACTCCACATTAAAATCTACGCGCATAAGCACTCGTTTGCCGGCTAAATTTTTGACTTGACGAAGGTATTTCATAATAAAATTTTAAATGCTTTTCCGTGCCTCCACGGCATACCAATAAAAATATTTTTCCATTTCTTCCGGTCTACTTTTAAATTCTCCCCCGTAAAAAGCGGCGCCTAACATTTCCCGAGAACGACAAATCTCTTTTAAACGCGGAGTCTTCAGCCATTTGGGATCCATTATGGTTAAATCCAAAAGCTCAAAAGCCCTAAACAGTGCCCTTTCTTTCTGCTCTTCATTACCTTGTTTTTGCCATTTAACCGCCCTACCTACCTCGCTTCCCACATTTCCAAGTTGTTCTGCTAAAGATAAGGTAAACCACCTACCTTCTGCCAAATTTTTATGTTGAGTGTCCATAATCTATTAGATTATCAACTATTTCTATTATTTTTTTTCTAATCTGTTCGTCTTCCACTCCCCGTGACCTGTTATTTTGTCGTGGCCGGATATTGATCATAGAATCAAATTCCACAAAATTTTCACCAAGCTGTTCCGGATACAAGTTTATTCCCCAAAGATTTTCTTGTTTGGATTGATTATTCAGTAAGACACTTTCTTCGTCAGCATGCATTTCCCCGCCAATGACCATACTGCCTTTTTCCAAATCCACTACGGCTTTAACCAAATCACCAAAACGTTCTTCGGCAATTTTTTTTAATTCTGCCAAAGATATTTTTTCACTAATAATTCTGCTATTTTCCATAATTTATAATTTATTTTTACGCGCCAAATTTTTCTGTAATTTCAATTAAACGATTAGCGTAACCAAATTCATTGTCATACCAAATCACCACCTTGGCCAAATCGCCATCAATTACTTTGGTAGATAACAAATCCACGATGCCCGAATTAGTATCGCCAACAAAATCGGAAGACACCAAAGGTTCATCGGAGACACCAATAATTCCTTTGTAACGGGCTGTTTTGGAAGCTTCTGTTAAAACTCTATTGATTTCTTCTGCAGTGGTTTTTTTAGACAAGACCATCGTAATATCCGATAAAGAAACCACTGGCACCGGCACGCGCAAGGCCATGCCATCAAACTTGCCTTTTAGATCTGGCAAAACTTCCGTAACGGCAATAGCGGCGCCGGTAGTGGTAGGAATAATATTTTCCGTCGCGGCTCTGGCGCGACGTAAATCTTTGTGCGGAGCATCTTGTAAATTTTGTTCATTGGTATAACCATGCACAGTACTCATCATGGCCTTAACCACACCAAATTTTTCATGCAAGACGGACATTATGGGAGCTAAAGAATTGGTAGTACAAGAGGCATTGTTAATGATAACCGCTTTTTCTTTTTTTAAATTTCCCTCATTCACACCTACAACATAGGTTGGCACTACCCCGCCTTTGGCCGGGGCGCTGATAATTACTTTTTTAGCGCCGGCTGTGATATGAGTTTTAGCACCCTCTTCACTAGTAAATTTACCCGTACTTTCTATCACCACATCAACTTTTAAATCTTTCCAGGGCAAGATGGTGGGATCTTTAGAAGCAAAAACCGGTACCTTCACCCCGTCAACAATAATATTTTGTTCATCAAAATCAACTTCGTGATTCCATCTGTGATAAGCAGTGTCGTGCTGTAAAAGATGCGCCAAAGTTTTGGTGTCTGTTAAATCATTGATGCCGACGATGTTAAAATTTTTCCTCCCCCAGCCAACTTTGAAAGCCGAGCGGCCAATACGGCCAAAACCATTGATTGCAATGTTCATACTTTGACTATTTAAAAGATTATTTTAAAAGTTAAATCAGCTGTATTATATCAAATTAAAAGATGGGAAAGCAAATAAAAAAACGCCAAAATAAAAAAAACCGACGCGGGAAAGCGCCGGCCGAATTGGCATTAGAGACTAAATTATTCCCACTCCCCATAGGGATATTAGGGAAACACCCAATAAAAGATTCATAAACCAAAGAACAATTAGTCTATTCCTGTACTTAAACCACCACGCCGGTGGCTCTGGTATCATAATCGGCATAGGCATTTTTATATCAGACTTGGCAGCCTGCTTTCTCCAGTAGCGGGCAAATCGTCGAGGCTTGTATTCAAACTCACCCCAACAAACGAACAACCCAAAATTGAGCAAAATGGAAAGAAACAGCAAAATTCCCTTGATGATTTCTGCCCACGTAAATTCCATTCTCTTCCCCCTGTCTCAGTTGTGTTTAAACTATCACAAGGTTTTATACATGTCAATCAAAAAGATTTTATTCAACAGACATTTTTAAAAACAAAAAACCGGAGCCCAGCGCCCCGGTTTTTTAAATCTTTTTTGCATTACATGGCGAACCTGACAAATCTTTTTACTTCAATATTTTCTCCAATCACGGCAATGTTTTGTTTAACCAAATCCCCCACGGTAATTTTGTCATCTTTAATGTACGGCTGATTCAACAAACAAATATCAGCAAAATATTTTTGCATCTTTCCTTCCAAAATCTTTTCTATCATCGCTTCCGGTTTGCCCTCGGCTTTTAAAATTTCACGCTGAATATTTTTTTCCTTTTCCACTTCCTCAGCGGGAATTTCTTCATTAGAAATATAAAAAGGATTGGCTGCCACAATGTGCATGGCAATGTTATGCACCAATTCCTGAAAAGCGGCATTTCTGGCCACAAAATCTGTCTCACACCACACCTCTACCAAAGCTCCAGCTTTGTTATTGCTGTGCACATAAGCATGCACCAAGCCTTCTTTGGTTTGGCGATCGCCTTTTTTGGCGGCTTTAATAATGCCTTTTTTGCGCAAAAGTTCAATGGCGGCGTCTTTACTGCCGGCTTCTTCTAAAGCATTTTTAACATCAACCATGCCGGCGCCGGTGACTTCGCGGATTTCGGTAATGAGTTTTATATCAATAGCCATATTTTTAATTTTTTAAAAATTAAATCTTTTTAATCTGCAAGAAATCCAATTCCACGGGAGTCTCGCGGCCAAACATGGAAACCAAAACTTTTACTTTGCCGCGTTCTTCATTAACTTCGGCCACCTTGCCTTCAAAATTCTTAAACGGCCCATCGGTAATTTTAACCGCTGTATCCACCGTTACATCAATGACAAATTTAGGTTCTTCCACACCCATTCTTTTTTGAATAGATTTTACCTCTTCTTCACTAATGGGAATCGGCATAGTTCCGGAGCCGATAAAACCTGTCACATTGGGAGTGTTTCTAACTACGTACCAAGAATCATCAGTCACTTCCATTTCCACCAAAACATAGCCGGGAAAAATTTTTTCCACCACTACTTTACGCTTGCCATTTTTAATTTTGATTTTCTTTTCTGTGGGAATCAAAACATTAAAAATTTTGTCCTGCATTCCCATGGACTCAATTCTTTGTTTTAAACTATGAGCTACATTTTCTTCATAGCCAGAGTAGGTATGCAGAACATACCAACGACGGCCTAACTGTTGTATTTGCTTAGGCATAAAATTTTAAAAATTATCTAAAAGAGATTATTTTATTTAAGCCCAAATTAAAGATGCCATCTAAAATTCCAAAAAAGACGGCCACGGCAATGCACAGACCCATTACTATTAAAGTATAACGGGTAGTTTCCTTTTTGGTGGGCCAAGCCACTTTTTTAAGCTCCTCCCTAGAAGTTTTAAAATAGTCAACAATTTTAGTTCCGATAGACATATATTTAAGGTTTTTAAAAAGCCCCTTGCGGGCGCTTCTAAAATCATTATAGAACAAAGTTATGAACAAGTCAATAGAAAATTGACAAAAACCAAAAATAAAGCTATAATTAGATAAATTAAGACCGCAAACCTATGAAAACCAACACCAAGGCTACCTTTAAAATTTATCTGCGTTCTACCTTTAAATACCCTTATGCCACCAGCCTGGTCTTATTTTCTATTGTTGTTTCCACCCTGCTAGAGGCCGTTAACCCAATTTATTACAAAAAATTCTTTGATTTGATTTCTGATAATTCCGACATCCTTTCTGTTAAAAGCGCGCTGGTCTTTATTTTATTTTTAATCCTACTTCTCAAAATCGGTTCTTGGGCTTTTTGGCGCGTGGCCCTTTTTGGCGGTAATTATTTGGAGTCAAAAGTCATCAGCGATTTGGCCAATTATTGTTTTGCTGTTTTGCATCAACATTCATTTTCTTTTTTTTCCAACACCTTTGTTGGCTCTTTAACCAAAAAAGTCAACCGCTTCACCCGTTCTTTTGAAAGCATTACTGATCGCCTGCTTTGGGAATTCATTCCTTTGGTTATTAGTTTGGCGGCTATTACCTATGTACTTTTTAGACGCAACTTTTTGTTGGGTTGGACACTACTTGGCTGGGTAATAATTTTTTTAATTATCAATTACGCTTTTGTAAGATTCAAATTAAAATATGATATTAAAAGAAGCGAAGTAGACAGCCAAGTGACAGGACTACTGGCCGACACCATTACCAACAGTTCCAATGTCAAACTTTTTACCGGCTTAAAAAGAGAAAAAGAAGCTTTTTTTAAACTAAATGAACAACTGCGACGCCTGCGCAAATTTGTCTGGGATATGGCGGTAAGTTTTTGGGGTGTGCAAGGACTTTTAATGATTGGATTGGAAATCGGACTTTTTTATTTGGCCATCAATTTAAAAGCCCAAAATCTTTTAACCATTGGTGATTTTGTTTTAATCCAAACTTATCTGGTGCAAATTTTTGCGCAGATTTCCAATTTCAACCAAATCATCCAGCGCTTTTACGAAGATTTGGCCGAGGCTGATGAAATGACCGATATTATTTTAACCACGCCGGCCATTCTGGACAAACCGGGCGCTACGGAATTAAAAGTCAGCCGGGGCGAAATAAATTTTAACAATATTAATTTTAAATACGGTTCCAATAAAACAGTTTTTGCCAATTTAAATTTGCACATTGCCCCTCATGAACGCCTGGCCTTAATTGGGCCGTCCGGGGCGGGCAAAACTACCGTGATAAAGTTGCTACTAAGAATGTACGAAGCTACTGGAGGAAAAATTTTAATTGATGGACAAAATATTAACGAAGTGACGCAAGAAAGTTTGTGGAGCGCCATTTCTTTGGTGCCTCAAGACCCTGTTCTTTTTCATCGCACCATTAAAGAAAACATCCGCTACGGCAAACCGGAGTCTACTGATGAAGAAGTCTACTCCGCGGCCAAATTTTCTCATTGCGATGAGTTTATTAAGGAAATGGCTCAAGGTTATGATACCTTTGTAGGTGAACGCGGCATCAAATTATCCGGTGGCGAACGCCAGCGCGTGGCCATTGCCCGGGCAATTTTACGCGGATCCCCTATCTTGGTTTTAGATGAAGCCACTTCCAGCCTGGATTCCGAGTCCGAGCGTTTAATTCAAGACGCCATGAATACTTTGATGCAAGGAAAGACTGTAATTGTAGTAGCTCACCGCTTGTCTACAATTATGAAAATGGATAGAATATTAGTTATTAGCAAAGGAGATATTGCCGAAGAGGGCACACACGAAGAACTCTTGCAAAAGCAGGAGGGGTTGTATAAAAAACTGTGGGAGATGCAGGCGGGTGGTTTTATAAAATGATTTTAATTTTTCATCCAGTAAGTTTGCTCACTACGCTTGCCGGCCCAGCGTGCCGGCTACGCTGCATTGCTCGTTCGCTCGTCTGCTTGCGGCAGACACCTTGCCCGCTCACTTCGCAAATGCCGTTCGCAAACATACTGGATGCAAAATAATTATTTAAATTTATGACATTTGAAGAATATCAACAACAAGCCTACCGCACCGCCCTCTACCCTAATAAAGATAACAATTTTATTTACCCCACTTTGGGTTTAGCCAGCGAGGCGGGCGAAGTGGCGGGCAAAATTAAAAAAGTAATCCGCGACAAGGGCGGAATAATTGATGACACCACGCGCGAAGACATAAAAAAAGAATTGGGAGATGTTTTGTGGTATATCTCGCAAGTGGCTATGGAACTAAGAATATCACTGGAAGATATAGCGGAATATAATTTGTATAAATTGCTAAGCCGATTGGAGCGAGGAAAAATTTCCGGCAGTGGAGACAACAGATAAAAAAAAGAACGGGTCCCCGAAGGGTCCCGTTTGTTGTTGGGTTAAAAAAATTGTGGCAAGGGTGCAGGGTTTTTATTCCCCATCAGCCTCGCGCGCTAGGTCGTCGCGGCGCAAACGCGCCAGGGTCAGAGCCTCGCCCGTCATTTGATCGCGGCGTAGCTGTGCCAGGTCGCGCTCTTCCGGCGTCATGTCCGGACGCACATCCGGCCAAAGAGAAGTCTTCGCGGTGGTCTTATCGCCCTTCTTGGGCTTCTTCTTGCGCGGCACACCGCGATTCTTCCAGCCGCCGTGCTGACCCATAACAGACATTATCCCACGGTAGCGCTCGGATCGCTCGTCAGGGGTGTTATAGCCGGCGGCGGTCAAGGCCTGAAGGACCGTATCCTTGAGAAGATCTCCCCTTTTCTTGGAGGATAACCGCCGCAAGGAATCACTCACTATTCTCGCCAGTCGGTAGTCTTCCTCGGTAGGATTCACCTTTCTCTGATACGCAGCCATCTTTCTTCCTCCTCTTTCTTCCGTTGGTATAAATAGTCAAGGTACAACAAATAATTATAGCACATTTAAGCGGTTTTGTCAACCCCCTGAACAGAACAACCTTGAAGGTTGACTGTACAGTCTCTTGACAAAAAATCCAAAATGTGCTATAATTTAAAGTTAAAAATTGTTCTTTTAAAACTATTTTCCCGGTTGTTTTGTGCCAGTTATTTATATAATTGGTTTAAAACAACCGGGAAATGTAAGTACCGGTTAGAGGCGAGTGTGCAAGTTGTGTGACAACAAACGGAGGTTCCCATGAAGCTGACCCTGAAGGTGCTCTTTCTGTTGCTGGTAAACTCCGGCCTGGTCATGGCGCAGGAGCCGCAGCCCTCCGCGACGGTGTTCACGTCCGAACAACATAAGGAGGCCAAGGCGGCCCTGCTCATGCTGGGGCAAGCATTCGGCGTGGGCGACGGCACCCAGCAGGCACCGACCCAGCCAGCCACCACGGGCCAGGCCCAGCCGGAAAAGAAGACCATGGCGGACATCGCGGATAGGGCCCTGGACATGACGGCGAGCGCTGTCACGGCCATCGCCGGCCAGATGGAGAAGGTCGCCCCCGAGGTGTGGGCGGTGATGGTCCGCCAGCAGTACGCCAAGGCCTTCGGGAGCCTGGTCGGCCCGTGGGGAGCCTTCTTCCTCATCCTCATCGCGACCTTCATCGCCCGCAAGTCCTGGAAGCTGACGCCGGAAGAAGCCAGCGGAAGGTTCTTCTCAGATAGAAACGGCGATGCCCCGACGAACCGAGGCTGGCGGGGCTTCTTCACCTTCCTGCTACCCCTGTGCTTCATGGGCATCTTCGCGGGCGTGGGCATCTACCGCCTGGCCGATTCCATCATGTTCATCATCAACCCGTACTTCTATGCCATCAAGGACCTCCTGCAGATGCTCCTGCACCAGGGCTCCATGTAGAGCCGCGGCACCTACAAGGTCAAAGTACTGGTCTCTAACCCTGCTTAAGCAGGAACCCCCAAGCGTTAACTCGTCTTGGGGGATTTTTTATTCTACCTAATTTATAAACCTCTTTATCCTGCCCCCTTGCCAAAAATCGCCTCTTGTGCTAAACTTAATATAATCTAAAATTAAGCTAACAAGTATGAAAAAACAAATCCATCCTGAATATTTTGAACAAGCCAAGGTCACCTGCGCCTGCGGCAACACCTTTACCGTTGGCTCTACCATGAAACAAATCAATGTGGAAGTCTGCAATGCTTGTCATCCTTTTTATACCGGCAAACAAAAATTTGTGGATAGTGCCAGACGCGTAGAAAAATTCCATGAAAAAGCGGCCAAAAAAACCGCTGCTTCCGCCGTTCGCAAAGGCAAAAAAATTAAGAAAGTCACTCGCGCTGCCAAAAAAGCCAGCCAAGCTTAACAACTCTAAAGATTAAAAACAAACACCCTTTTCTTGTGTTTGTTTTTTAATATCAGACGTAATGGGATATAATATAACTATGGATTTATCAGTCGTGCAAAAACAATTTAAAGATTTGGAAGCAGAACTTCAGCAGTCTGAAATAATTAATGATGCGCAAAAGTTCCGCACCGCCTTAAAACAATATAATGAATTAAAAGAAATTGTTGATAAGGCCAAAAGTTTAGAAACAACCGGCCAACATCTTTTAGAAACAGAGGAAATGATTAAAAAAGAGACCGAGCCGGAAATGCTGCAAATGGCCCGGGCGGAAACAGCGGAATTACAAAACAAAAAAGAAAAATTGACCCAAGAGTTAGAAGAGATGCTTAATCCCCCCTCTCCTTACGATAAAAAAAATGTCATTATGGAAATTAGGGCTGGCGTGGGCGGAGATGAATCCGCGTTATTTTCCGCTGAACTTTTTAGGCTTTATTCCAAATATGCCGAAAGCAAGAATTGGAAAACCCATTTAATTTCTTCCAATCGCATTGGCATTGGCGGTTTTAAAGAAGTGATTTTTTCTATTGAAGGAAATGATGCTTATAAGTATCTTAAATACGAAAGCGGCGTGCATCGCGTGCAAAGAGTACCGGAGACAGAAAAGAGCGGACGGGTGCACACCTCTACCGTCACCGTGGCGGTACTTCCCGAAATGGAAGAGGTGGATTTTAAAATAGATGTTAAAGATTTAAAAATAGAAACCTCCACTTCGGGCGGACATGGGGGACAAAGTGTTAACACCACTTACAGTGCCATCCGCATTACCCATCTGCCTTCTGGCCTGGTGGTGCAGTGCCAAGACGAAAGGAGCCAAGCGCAGAACAAAGAAAAAGCTATGCAAGTTTTGCGTTCCCGCCTTTGGGAAATTCAAGAAGAAAAACGCCGTCAAGAGTTAAGTGAAAAAAGGCTATCTCAAATTGGCACCGGTGAACGCAGTGAAAAAACCCGCACCTACAATTTTCCTCAAGATCGTTTAACCGATCACCGCATTAAAAAAAGCTGGCATAATTTGGCCAAAATTATGGAAGGAGATATTGAAGAAATTATAGAAACTCTGCGCGATATGGAAAAGCATCCGGAAAAAATTGGCGCCGAAACAGAGGACGAAGAATAAAAAGATTGTTATGACAATACAAACAGCCTGGCAATGGGGTTACAAAAATTTGCAAAAAAAAAGCACTTCGGCCAGTCTTGATACCGAGGTGCTTTTGAGTTTCGTCATTAAAAAACCCAAAGAATTTTTATACACCCATCCGGAAAAAAAGATAACTGCCAGGCAATTTAAAAAAATTAATCAAAAAATTAAGCTACGTTCTAAAAATTGGCCCATAGCTTATCTAATTAGCCGTCAAGGATTTTACGGTTTAGATTTTTTAGTTGATAAAAATGTTTTAATTCCGCGTCCGGAAACAGAACTAATTGTAGAGGAAGCTATCAAAACGATAAAAGCGGCAGAAGAAAACAAGCAAAAAATTATTTTAATTGATATAGGCACTGGCTCTGGTTGTATTCCTATTACCATTGGAAAAAAAATCCATTCCCATTTTTCTTCTTCATCCGCTAGCGGCAAAAAATCTGTTTTAAAAATATTGGCCACAGATATTTCCTCTCCCGCATTAAAAATTGCCCGCCACAACGCCCAAAAACATAAAATAAAAATTCAATTTTTAAAAAGAAATCTTTTGGGTGGCTTTTTAAATTCTCCAATTTTAAATTCTCAATCCACCCTGATTATCACCGCCAACCTTCCCTATCTTACCGCTAAACAAATGAGAGAAAAAACCATTCAAAAAGAACCGCGCCAAGCTCTATTTGGCGGAAAGGACGGACTTTACTATTATCAACAATTATTAGAGCAATTAAATAAAATAAAACCTGCCCAGGCTATTGTTTTTTTAGAAATTGATCCAGCGCAAAACAAAAAAATCCAATCTTTGATTAAAAAAATTCTACCCGGAACTCAAGTAGAAATTAAAAAGGATTTGGCAAAAAAAGACAGGCTGGTAATTATTAAAATCTAATCTCCTTTTCCAATCTTTTAATACCCCTCTGAAATCTTAGTCGCAACTTCCACCCAAATAAGCCCGGGATTAAATTCCATTTCTTTGGTATCCGGGCCAAAAAATCTGGTTCTGCTTCCCGCACTCTTTTTTTCCCAGCGCCCTTCAATTACATTTCCCTCTTTTAAAATCACCGCTCGTCCCGAGCCAATGGTTTGCAAAGATAATCTGCCGACTTCATCCAATACTTCACCCCAAACATACTGAAAAACCACATTCTTGGCAGTAATTGTCCCAACATTGTCTTTGGCCGCCTTATTATTTACAAATCTTTTCCATTTTTTTAGATTCTGGTCAAAAGACCAGGAAACTTTTAAATCTCCTATCTGTTCTTCAAAATAATTTATACCGGCCGGCAATATCTTAGCTTCTTTTTTGGCAAACAACCAACTTTTTATAACACGCTGTTCATCTTTGTTGCCGGTTTTTTCCCAAGCTTGAGCTAAAGTTTCTATATCGGTAAAAGTATTATGCGGCGCAGTATATTTTTTGTTGCGCCAAAAATATCCGCCGTTATAAAATTCATTCAAATCATTTATTTCCAAGTTTTTTATTTTCTCCAAAGCTTCATTGCTACCACCTACGTGGGCATACAAACAACCCAACTCTTGCACCCAGTCCAAAAAATACGGGCGGGCGCTCCTAACCGGACCAATAGTGGCCACAGTAGAAGTGGCTAACCCATAAACCGCCATAAATCTGGTGCGGCCGCCTTCTACCGGCGCCTCATAAACCAAAGAAGCTTTATTTAAACCAAACTGCCGTTCCACTTCCGGAGCGTTATCTATCATTATTGCCACACAACTGCTGGCACTAGCCAGGGGCACTTCTAATCCATTTAAAAAACTAATGGTAGAAGTGGCACTTTCCGCCAAAATATCTTGCGCGGCTTGTTCCCTGGTTAGTTTATCTTTTTTAGGAGAAGATAAATTGGACTTAAAAATACCGTAAAAAACCAAACCGGCAATAACAGCAAACAACGCCACTAAAAGTAAGTAGCGTTGTTGTTTGGTAAATCCTGTTTTAGAAGACAGGGCCATAAAAGATTTTAAGTAGAGATTATTTTTTCTCTTCTTTTTCAGCCTCTTCAGCGGCTTTCTTTTCTCTTTTTTCTTCAGCCTCGGTCTTAATTTGAGAAACATCCGCCACAGGAGCGGCCACGGCTTCTTCTGCCTTAGGTTGCATAACGGTGGACACCACATCTTCGCCGTGAGCTAAAATTTTAATACCGGCAGGAATGGCAATATCTTTAATATGAATTACATCACCAAAATTTTTAAGAGAGGAAATATCCACTACAATTTCACCCACCAAATCTTGCGGCAAAGCTTCTGCCGGCAATTCGGAAAAACTCTTAACCAACGTGCCGCCCAATTCTTTAATAGCGGGAGCCTCGCCAATAAAGACCAGTTTAATGTCTGTTTTAATTTTCTCATCCATTTTAATTTGATGCAAATCAAAATGGGTAAATTTGCTGGTTAAAGGATCCAATTGAAAGTCTTGAATCAAAACTTTAATCGGTTTTTCTTCCCCAATTACCAAATCCACCAAACCGCTGGTACCGGCTTGAGCATAAACTTTTTGAAAGTTTAAATAAGGCACAGAAACATTCTGATTTTTAAAACCATGACCATAAATAACAGCCGGAATTTTACCATTTTCCAATAAAGTTTTAGCCTTAATTTCTTCTCCCCTTTTTTCCGCGTTTAAAATTAAATTGTTCATATATATAAATTAAAAACTAGTGATACTAGTTTACTATAAAGCCTTAATTTAGTCAAGGCTTTAAACCTAAGCCACCCTAAAACTTTAAAGCCGATTCTTGTTCCAAGCTGTTTTTAAGCCAAAATTTGTCTTTTTTAAGTAAATTGTGAAACGCCAAAATTTCATCTGCTTCTAAAGAAGGATTTTCCTTAAACTTTAAAGCCTCGCCTGCCGAAAGATCGGTAATCATGCCAAGAGAATTCATGCCCGAAGGCGACATTATCACCAACGCCAAAATAGCCGAGCGGCATTTTTGACATTCCAAATGAATTAGGCGAGCCACCTCCGTAGTTTCTAAAATGCTTACCGCCACATTCTCTTGCTTGGCTTTACACAACGGACAAAAACTGATTATTTTTATTCCTTCATCAAAAATAGAAGAGTTCTGCATATATAATCATCTTAACAAATTTCTAAACATTTATCTAGCCTTATTAAAAGACAAGGCAATGCCGATGAGCAAAAAATCCACCACCAAAGAAGAGCCGCCGGCGCTTAAAAAGGGCAAAGTAATTCCCGTGACCGGCATAATCCCAATATTCATACCAACGTTAATTAAAAAATGCGCAAAAAATAAAGCCAAAATACCTAAAACAGAAAAAAGTATAAAATCATCACCGGTTTTAAAAGCAATTACAAACAGGCGATAAAAAATAATGCCATAAAAAATTAAAATCAAACTTACGCCAAAAAAACCCAGCTCTTCGCCAATAACGGAAAAAATAAAATCGGTTTGATTTTCCGGCAAGAAACGCAGTTGACTTTGCGAACCAAAACCTAAACCGCGGCCCCAAAAACCACCCGAGCCCACGGCAATGATGGATTGCGTGACGTTGTATCCCCTACCGTAAGGATCGTGAGCAGGATCTATAAAAGTGATAAAACGCTCTTTTTGATAATCTTTAAAAAGAAAAAACCAGGCCAGGATAAAACCCAAAATGGCCGTCCCAAAAAGAAAAAACAAATATTTTTTGCGCACGCCGGCCAGAAGAGCGCTTAAAAGCCAAATGGCGCCGATAATTAAAGAGGATCCCAAATCCGGTTGAAGCAAAACCAAAATGATGGGTAAAACCGCCAAAAAAAGCGAGCCCATAAAAAATTCTCCGGTTTTAAAACTGCGTGCTTTTTGAGAAAAAAACAAAGCCAACATTAAAATTACCGCCGCCTTGGCTATTTCCACCGGCTGAAAAGAAAAATTTCCTACCACAAACCAGCCGCGGGTGCCGTGAATAACTCGGCCAAAAATCAAAACCGCCGCCAGTAAAAGAAGGCTAAAAAAATAAAAAGGCTTGGCGTAAATGCGATAGAAAGAAAAATTAAAACGCATGGCGGTAATTAAAGCCGCCGTGCCAAGTAAAATAAAGACTATTTGTTTTTTAAAATCCGTAAAATTAGTATCCGGCCTGCCCAAACCCACACTGTATAAAGCCGCCAGACTAAACAGCGATAATAAAAAAACAGCGGCCAAAAGCCACCAATCAAAATTAGAAAAAAAATTTTGTATTTTACGATACGACATAATACTGGTCCCTGGCCAAAAAACTTGGCGATTCGGCTTATCTTACCGTTTATAAATTGCCTCGTCAAATACATTTAAATCCGGCACCAATTGAATGTTGTTAGGGTTAAGACCGCCCTCAATGCGCAAATCCACCGGCCTTTTTTCTCCGGCGTTAAAATTATCCAAAGCCAATTTTTCTACCCCAATAATAGTTTCATAATTCTTTAAAAGAACCAAAAAATCCGCCTGCCAATAGTTGTAAAAAGAATTATTTTGTACATTAAAGGTAAGGTGATTGTAAGGTTCTCTGAAGGTTTGCGTCTCGCTAGTTTCAAATTGTAAACGCTCGGCGATAAATTTTTGCGGATTAACCAACTCCCGAGTGGAAATTCTGTGCCAAGAGGTGCCAACTAAATTAAAGTTTATTTCTCCCCCGCCTTTAATGCCTAACTGCGCCAAATATTTTAATTCTCCGGGCAAAAGAAAAGAAGATTGTCTTTCCAAAACCTGTCCATTTAACAAAAAAGTATAATCAAATTTAACAAAAAAATTATTATTGGGATTGCGCAATAATACCAGGGCGTCAGTTTTATCTCCCAGTGGAAAAGAAACCGACCCTTCCACCACAATGGGTTTGGCCGCAAAATGTTCTTGCAAACTCTGAAAATTTAAAGAAGAAGTTCTGATGTCTGTTAACAATTTTTGATCATTAAAGTAACCAAAAAATAAATAATCACCCCAAGAATACAAATTATAGCCGCCCAGCAGTATATCAAAAATAATAAAAAACCAAATCAGGCCTTTATACAACTGCAAGCGGTGGGCAGTGAACCAATAACCCCACTTTAATTGTTTTTCGGTTAACTCCTCACCCGTGCCATTAAGTTTAGGAAAATCTTCTGCCATATTATATATAGTATAGCAAATTGGCGGTTTTTTAAAAAATTTAACAAAAAAAGTTCTCAGTTTACAAATAAAAAGCCCCGTGTCCTTCATTGGCTGTTGCAGCCTAGATGAACACGGGGACGCAAGGTTAAGATCAAAGGAACAAGGCCAGAAGGGCACTAGGGACAAGTGGAGCAATCCGCCTCCGAAGACTGCGGCGGACTAAGTGCTAGACACTTGCTGACACCGCCGCCGGATTGTTGTTGTTCCAGCCGCTGCCGAGCCAGCGGTCGCCCCAGCTCCACTGCTTTCCCTTCCAGATGAGGTAGCGCACGCAGAGGTCGCCATCAGCGCTACGGTAAATCGTTCCCCAGAAGAAAATGGCCTTGCCCATCCACGACTCGGGGATGAGTTCGGGGTGGGCGAGCAGATAGTCCAGCACGTTGGCGTTCAGGTTAGGCACACAGACCACCAGCTCCCGACGAAGCTGGTGGCCCTGGATGACATTTCCATTCTGCTGGTTAAACGAGAGATGCAAAGACACCTTGGCAGGATCCCAAACGAACTGGCCGCCTTTGCGGTGTTCTTCCACCTTCCAGCCGCCTGGCACTAAAGGGTCAGCGTCGGTGTCAATGATGTGTTTCTTCACCACCACTTCGGCCTGACCGCGGATGAACGGCAGCAACTGGCCAAGGGCATTGCCTTCACAAAGCCGCTTTACATCCGCGTTGGTCCAACCGGCCCGCCGCAGGGCCATTTTGAACTCGCTCGCCTGACCGACATCGAGCATCAGCTCACTGTCCATTCCCACACCTCCTTGCTTGCAACATTGTTCTTTGTGAACTGTGTTGCATTTTTAAGACCAGCCGGGATTCCTTCCCAGCCTTCTGAAGAATCTCTTAAAAAACCCTTCAGAAAGCCAGGAAATAGACTTAATTTAAGTTAAATTTAAAGAACCATTATAACAATATATTATAGCACATTTTGGCCATTTTGTCAATATACCCACAGTCTGCCCACAGATAAGGCCAAAATCAGCCCAAAAATCATTGCCTACCACCCAAATTTATGGTATAATAATTCAATCATTTATATTTAAAGATTTTATGGCCAAAGCAACAAAAGCAGAAAAAAAAACAAAAGCCCCAGCCAATGCCGGAGGCTATACCGCCCAACAAATCACGGTTTTGGAAGGATTGGAACCGGTAAGGCAACGCCCGGGTATGTATATTGGTTCTACCGGATCCACTGGCTTGCATCATTTAATTTGGGAAGTAGTGGACAACTCTTTAGATGAAGCCATGGCCGGACATTGCGATCAAATCACTGTCAAAATTCTGCCGGGCAATAAAATTTCCGTCACTGATAACGGCCGCGGTATTCCCGTAGATATTCACAAACAATTTAAAGTATCCGCTTTGGAATTAGTGCTTACCAAATTGCACGCCGGTGGAAAATTTGGCGGCGGCGGGTATAAAGTTTCCGGCGGTTTACATGGTGTGGGAGTGTCCGTGGTAAATGCCCTCTCTACTTGGATGAAAGCCGAAGTGCATCGCGATGGCGGAGTTTTTGTACAAGAATATGCCTATGGAAAACCTCAATACAAAGTTAAACAAGCGGGCAAGGCCAAAGATCACGGCACCATTATTACCTTTCAACCCGATCCTAAAACTTTTACCGAAACCACCGAATTTGATTGGAAAACAATTTTGGATCACTTGCGCCAACAGGCCTATCTTACTAAAGGCGTAAAAATTATTGTTGTCGATGAACGCGACAAAGAAAATTCTCAATCCTACATTTTTTATTTTGAAGGCGGCATTTCTTCTTACGTTAGACATCTTAACCGCCAGCAAGAACCCAAGCACGACAACATTTTTTATATTGATAAAAAATTAGATGATGATTTGCAAGTGGAAATTGCCCTGCGCTACGTGGAAGATTTTAAAGAATTGATTTTTGCTTTTGCCAACAACATTTACAATCCGGAAGGCGGTATGCATTTGGTGGGCTTTAGAACCGCCCTCACCCGCACTTTAAATGCTTACGCGCGCGGCAAAACTATTTTAAAAGAAAAAGATGAAAACTTAACCGGTGAAGATGTTCGCGAAGGTTTAACTACTGTTATTTCCGTAAAATTAAAAAATCCGCAATTTGAAGGGCAAACCAAAGCCAAATTGGGTAATCCCGAAGTTAAAACAGCCGTGGAAACAGTTTTTGGCGAATCTTTTTCCATTTGGTTGGAAGAACACCCTAAGGATGCCGAAGCGATTATTGGCAAATGTATTCTGGCGGCCAAAGCCCGCGTGGCGGCCAAAATTGCCCGCGACACTGTTATTAGAAAAGGCGCTTTGGAAGGTTTTACCTTGCCGGGCAAGCTGGCGGATTGCTCCACTAAAGACGCCACTGTTTCCGAGTTATATATTGTAGAGGGCGATAGTGCCGGAGGTTGTTGGGATGGAGATACCAAAATTGCCTTAGCTGATGGCAGAAATTTATCTTTCAAAGAATTAGTTAAAGAAGAAGAACAAGGAAAAAATAATTATTGTTATACAATTAAAGATGATGGGGATATTGGGATTGAAAAAATTCTTAATCCCCGTATAACCAAAAAAAATGCAGAGGTTATAAAAATTATTTTAGATAATGCTGAAGAATTGATTTGTACACCAGACCATAAGTTTATGATGCGCAACGGTTCCTACATTGAAGCGCAAAATTTAAAACCGGAAATAAGCTTGATGCCACTTGTTAGAAAACTTTCTAAAATAGAGGGACGTATTACAATCAAAGGCTACGAAATGGTTTTAAATCCTCAAAATCATAAATGGATTTTTACCCATCTGTTATCAGATAAATATAATCTAGAAAAAAAGATATACAATTTGGATGATGGCGAACATAAACATCATAAAAATTTTAATAAATTAAATAATAATCCAGACAATATTGTAAGGATGCCTAAAGAAGAAAACAAAAAAATCCAAGCAGAAAAAGTTAAAAACTTTTTCAAACAACATCCGGAACAAAAAGAACTACTTACTAACTTGGCCAGGCAAGAATGGACAAATAAAGAATTACTACAATGGCGCAGTCAAAAAACTAAGGAACAATGGACAGCCGAATTTAGAGAAAAAAGAAAATTGGCTTACACCCAAACCTATTTGAATCATAGTTTGTCTTTTGCCAAAAAAATGCAAGAAAACGGTCAGGATATTTTTGCAACTTATGAAAGAGAACGCGCCAATTTGCCAAAAAGAAACAATAATTTATTAAAATTGGATACTCTGTTGAATCGTTTCTTTAATGGCAATAGGAATGCCTTGCAAGAAGCCGTGGTTAATTTTAATCATAAAATAAAACGCATAGAGAAAATCTCTAAAAAAATTGATGTTTATGATATTGAAATTCCAAAAACGCACAATTTTGCTTTAGCTTCCGGTATTTTTGTCCATAATAGCGCCAAACAAGGACGCAACCGCGAAAACCAAGCCATTCTCCCCTTGCGCGGTAAAATCTTAAATATTGAACGCGCCCGCATTGATAAAATTCTTACCAACAATGAATTAAAATCTCTAATCATCGCCATGGGCACTAACATTGGCGAAATGTTTGATATTTCCAAATTGCGCTATCACAGAATCGTCATTATGACTGATGCCGATGTGGACGGCGCCCATATTCGCACACTGTTATTGACACTATTCTTCCGTCATTTTCCCCAACTCATTACCAACGGCCATATTTTTATTGCCCAGCCGCCTCTTTTTAAAGTACAATCCGGCAAAGAATTCCGTTATGCCTTTTCTGATGAAGAAAGGGATAAAATCGTAGCGGAATTTACCAAAAACAAAGAAGCTAAAATTAAAATAGTGGCCAAGAAAAAAGAAGAGGCCGAAGAAACAGAAGGCACAGAGGAAAGCCCAGAAGGTGAAAGCTCGGCCACCATTGGCGGTATTAAAATCAATATCCAGCGTTACAAAGGTTTGGGTGAAATGAACCCTGATCAGCTGTGGGAAACAACTATGGACCCAACCACCCGCACTATGCGCAAAATCACCATTGAAGATGCGGAAAAAGCCGATGAAATTTTTGATATTTTGATGGGTGATGAAGTGGAACCGCGCCGCAAATTTATTCAAACTCATGCCAAGTCGGTAAAAGAACTGGATATTTAAAAAAAATTAAAACCCATCCTCGCTATAATGTGGGGGCGGGTTTTTGTTTTAAAATGATTGCTAAAAAACTCTTGAATTGACAAAATCGCCGATTTATTTTATTGTTTAAATTGTCTTCGCCAGAGGGCTGGCGGAAAACTCACTATGGGGGTTCCCGATGCGAAAATTGGTTTTTTACCCTCTTCCTCAAAGTCGGCTCTTTAACTTCATCAAAGCTCCAAGCGGAGTCATCTATTCCACCGAACTGGATGAAGATTATCCCATCTTTTCCTTTGACGCGGGAGTAGAGGTGTTAAAGGATCTTTTGAAGGATAAATTTTCCTTTAAGCACCCGGAAGTGACACAAATCTATAAAGAGATGCGCGAGGCCGACTTAGCTGCTGATTTTATAAGTTTGGGCATTAAGATTATGAATATCCAACTGCCGGAAAACATTAACCGACAGGGATTCCGCGTCATATTCAACTTTGATGATTCCATTGCTTTGCCCAGAGGAGGCGTCTACTACCACCGTCGGCTTCTGTTCAGATTTAACAACCTGTTTAGATCCCTTCTCAAGCTCAATCGCCTGGTAGAAAAAGGCCTGATGACTCCCGAAATCGCAGTGTACATTTTTCAAGAAATGGTCGTCAACAACGTACCGATGACCATTGCGGAAGCTAAGGAAAGGATGAAGAATTTTAATCCAGTAGAGAACTTTGTTCAAGCGGTTAATCGCATCTTTAGAATCTTCCCTGAAAGGGGCAATACGGCACCCTCTGCCAATTAGAAAATAGCCTCTTTACTGCCCAGCCGCAACGGTTGGGCTTTTTTAATTTGCGGCTAAAAATGAAAATAAATTAAAAAACCCGCCGGCGTGAAACGCCGACGGGCTAAGGTCAGTTAGTTAAAGTGAGCTAGGATCCAATGGCTCCTGCCAAATATAGTTCCTGTTAAGGAGGAAAACAATCCACTAAAACTTAATCTCAGACAATCCAATATTCCGTTTCCGTTCTGCCACCTTGTTCCTAAAGCCATCAAACGGCGGTTAATCCCATGCTCTTCAAGCTTCTTTCCATTATCCCTTAAGAAAGCCAGTAGATCTTCGGCAAAGGCATGGGACAGACCCAACTCCGTTAGGAAAGAGTTGATTTTGTCCTCCTCAACATCTGAGTGCACAGTCTCAAGGTGAAAAAGAGGTATCAACACAATCTCCTTCTTTACTTTGACAGGTGCACCATGTTTTCTTCCCATGGTGACAGGGGTTGAATCGGGATTTTTTTCATACCCAAACCCACTGGCCTCTACCATTTCTGCGGCGGTTTGGGAGTAATCCACCTCTATTTC
>MFQT01000002.1:23706-91735 GCA_001783145.1 Candidatus Magasanikbacteria bacterium RIFOXYB2_FULL_38_10 | reverse complement strand
CTTAAAAATTTATGATTTCTTATTTATCGGGAAAAGTTTTAGCTAAAGGAAAAAATTATCTAGTGGTTTTTATAGCCAGCGGTCTTGGTTATGAGGTTAAAGTGTCGCCCGCTTTGTTATTAAAAGCCAAGATTGGCGAAGAACTTGTTTTGTATACCTATCTTAATGTGCATGAAGATGCCCAGGAGCTCTTTGGCGTAGAGACTTGGGAGGAATTGGAATTTTTAAAAATGTTGGTAGCGGTTAACGGAGTTGGGCCAAAGAGCGCCTTAAATATTTTAGCCTTGGGAGCAATTGAAGAAATTAAAAATGCCATTGTTCACAGTGATTTAACTTTTTTAACCAAAGTTTCTGGTATTGGCAAAAAAATAGCCGAAAGAATTATTGTAGAGTTGAAAGAAAAAATTAAGACAGACAAAAATGAAGTGGGAGAGGGCAAAACTAGCAGTGGTAAATTGGGTGATGTTATAGATGCCTTGACGGGTCTGGGATACAGTGCCGCGGAAGCCAGGGCGGCCTTGAATAAGGTTAATGGTGAAAATGAAGATGTTTCTAAAATTTTAAAAGCGGCCCTAAAGGAATTAAATAGAAAATAGAGCAGAGTATGGGTTTTAGTTTTGTAGAAGATAAAAATTTGTGGAATAATTTTGTAGCTGGGCAAGAACACGCCCAGTTTTTGCAGTCTTTTGAATGGGGAGAATTTCAGAAGGCTTACGGCCACCAATCTTGGAGAATTGGAGAAAAAAATGGTCAAAAGTTGGTTGGCGCGGCACAGTTTTTTGAGCATTATTTGGGTTTGGGAATGAGTTATCTGTATTCGCCGCGCGGTCCCTTGGTAGAAAAAAATAAAATTTCCCCTTTAACAAAATTTATTAAAGAAAAGCTGGCCAATTATGGAACTTTGTTTTGTAAATTGGAAAGTCAAAAGGAGTCGGCTCTTATTGACCAGAAAGTAATTGTTACCTCTGCACTTCAACCGGCTTTTACTTTGCTCGTAGATTTACAAAAAAGAGAAGAAGAAATTTTATCTTACATGCACCAGAAAACCAGATACAATATTCGTTTGGCCGGTAAAAAAAATCTCACTGTAAAAATTATTAAGGGCCAGGATATTCAAGAAAAAGAGTTGGCGGATTTTTGGTCTTTGTTAAAACAAACAAGCGCGCGAGATGAAATTAAACTCCATCCTAAAAAATATTACGGTCTGATGGCCAAGGTTTTAGGTTCAGATAATTATTTTCTGCATTTTTATTTTTTTATCGTTTATTTTGGTGAAATTCCTTTAGTAGCCGGTTCCTTTATTGGCTTTGGCGACACTTTTACTTATATCCACGGAGCTTCTTCCGATAAGTACAGGGAAATGATGGCGACTTATTTATTGCAGTGGGAAGCGATTAAATATGCCAAGGCTCAAGGATTTAAATATTATGATTTTGGCGGGGTTAATCCTTTGGATAAAAAAGATTTTGAATATAGAATAAGACGAGAGGGAATTAGCAGATTTAAATTTGGTTTTGGCGGAACAATTTATCATTTTGGCAAATCGTATAATATAATTTTAAAAGAAAAAGGTTATTTATTTTATTCCTGGATAAAAAAGCTTAGAAAAATTTTTTAAAGCCTCCATCGTTCAATGGATAGGACGCAAGATTCCGGATCTTGTAATAGAGGTTCGACTCCTCTTGGGGGCAAAAAAATAAACCGACCTGTGGGTCGGCTTTTGTTTTAAAAGGAGAAATATTTTAAGGACGGATTTTGATTGGATCTTTAGAAAGAGACATTTCTTGACCGGTAATTTTATCCTGCGCCACTATTTGTATTTTGTCTAGCAATATTTTTTCAGAATTAGAATCTTTACTAGAATATTTTAAACCCGAATCGAAAAAAATGTTAACTTTAGGAAAGGAAATAGGTAGGCGATTTAATTTCCAGGTTATTTGTCTGGTGTTTTTGTCAAAAGTAATTTCTCCTGCAGTAGCACTACCATTATTTTCCCAATCTACATTTTCCGGCAAGGTGGCTGTAATTTGTAGATTTGTTAATTCGTGCAAATTGTTGGCTAGCGCCCAGTTAACAGTATAGGTTGTTTTGCTGTCATAGTTGGTATTTTTTGAAGGAGTGACTTTTTCTGTATTTTTAACAATGGTTTGCATTGACAAAGATAAATCAGAATTAAGAAAAAGAAATAAGCTATTGCTTTGCAGGGTGTCTGGTTGGGGGTTGCTGTCTTTGGTGACGGTTGTTTCAGCGTAAACATTGGTTTTAAATTCCGTCAGCCCGGAAAGATTTAAAGAATTTTTTGGTTTAATCGATAAAGAAACCTCCCAATTTTTTTTATCGCCCGGTTTTATTTTAGCCAGTTCAGGAATTTGTTTTTTTGTCCAAGTAATAACAGCGCGGCGAATTTGTGGTGAAATTTGTTCAGCGGTGATATTGCCATCGTATTTGTCTTTAATGGTATTCCAATCAAATAAACTTTTGTTGTCTGTTGAAGGGGTGTCCAGAATCAGGCGCACAGTGGCATTTTTAAATTCAACCGTTCCGGAATTTTCATAAGCAACATTAAAGGTGAGGCTGTCTCCAAAATTTATGTTTTGTTTTTCTTCTTTATTATTTGCTGTTATCTTTAAAAGTAAATCCGATTTATTTAAATTTATTGTCTGGGCAGTGGATTGTTGCTCAAAATAAGAGGTTTCATTTTTAAGGCTTAAACGCGCCGCAATGTTTTGCTGTCCAGCTTGTGCTTCGGCAGTTGGCAAAAGCAAAGCGGTAAAAGAGGTGGAAGAAGAAACGGGGAATTTGTTGATTAACCAAGTATTGTTAGGGACGGTTAAGTTTCTAAATCCCGAAGGAAGAATCAAGGATATTTGCAGGTTTTCCAAGGTTTTTTCACTCTTATTCTCTAGGGAAATTGTAAAAGGCAAAGAAGTCCCTGTTTCAGCGGTAGGAGGGGCTGTTAATTTTAAATCAACAGCGAAAGGTTCTATTTTTTGTTTTAAAATATTTATTTTTTGAAATTCCGCGCTTAAATCACCCGGTTTGTAATTTAAAAGAGCTTGCCAGCTAATTTCTGCTGTGGTTGAATCATAAATTAGGCCTTTTATTTTAACTAAAAATTTTTTCCCCGGAGCCAAAGTCCCGGTATCCCATTCTTTGTCGTCATTGTTGTGGGGGGAAGGGTCGGCGGAAATAAATTTAAAATTATTAGGATAGCGCATCGTCAAAAGACCATCGTTCAAAGGTGCGCGGCTGGAGTTGTTTATTTCCACATCGTAAATAATTTCTTGGCCAAATTGGAGGGGGGTTTCATTTTTTATGGAGATGGCTATTTTATCTTCGGAAAAATTAGGACCTTGTCCAAATAAAAAGAAGCCGGCCCAAGAAATAGCTGTTAGAAAAGCTAAAAACAGAATGGTTAAAAATATAAATTTACCTCCCTTGTTTTTTTTCTTAAGAGCTACCATTTGAGGCGAGGCATTTTCATAAATACTGGCGATTTGTTTTGTAAAATCTCCATTTTTTCTGATTCTGGGTTTGGGTTGGGTTATCTCTCTTACTTTTTCTGAAAAAAATTCCGGCTCTGTATTATCCGGATTCAAAAGGGGATCGGTTTTTTTTATTTTTCTGGGCATAAAAATAAAATTTAGTTTTCAAAAACTAAACCCAAGAAATTGTCTTCAATCAAATTGGTTGAAAGAACCGCTTGGTTGCCTTCGGTGCTAACTTCCTGATTAGTCCAAAGGATATTCCATTCTTTGGGCCATTCAATTTTGGTAGAGAAAGCATCAAAATTTGTGCCTGCTTGTTTTTGCACCAACAAAGAATATGATGAATAGTTTTTATTTTGTTTGAAAAAATTAGCCAAAACCGTACCCAAGTTCTTTTGCGTTGTGGGCACCTTAACTTTAAAGGGTAAAAGATAAATAATTTTGGCCGTCACGGTTTCCAGGGGTTTAATTACTAGCCAATTGGCAAAGACAGTTTTTCCAAATTCTTGGGTGGTAATGGTACCGGTTTTAATATCAACCGTCTTGTTTTGTTCAATTTTTTGTAAATCCTCGTCTAGTTTGTACCATTTTTCCGGAATGCGATAAGTGGATTCATCCGGCCAGTTAAAACCCTCCGCTGACAAAAGTTGACTGCCGGCGGGGACATAAAAACGCAGATAGTCATTATTTTTGGATTGAGAAAAGAAACTCTCGCTACCCGGATGTTTCCTGGTTATTGTCACCGTATCTATAATACTGCCATCTTCTAAAATTTGGGATTGGTGATTAACCTGTTGTTCTATAACTTTGTCGCTTTTATCTCCGCCGATGTTGGCAGAAATAACCGCTAGATAATCTCCTGTGCCGGTTTTAATTTCCCCGCCCCAATTTTGCGCCAGAATTTCTTTTTCCAGCACCGGATTAGTGAAATAAAATTGGATATGTTTTTGGGCTAGATTTTTATTGATTGAAGAGAGCAGAGGTAGGAGATTGTTTTTATCGCTAAAAAGTTTTTCTAAAATTAAAGGAGCTAAATCACCTAAAATTTCTTTAGGCGCGTTTTTTTCTTTATCATAATCCATTTCTACCTGTTGTTGAACAGTTTCTATAACATTATTTGGATTGATAGTTAAATTGTATTTAGGCATTTCTATCGCTCCAATTATTTTAATAAGATCAATAAAAGGCACGGTGTCTAAAGCAATTACGCCGTCAACCGTAGGGCCTCCGCTTTTTTCATAAAACCACATCAGTTTTTTGGCCGAGGTGGGAAAATCCGGAAACCAATTAGCATCACGAAACTCCCAACGAGGTTGGAGCAGTTGTAAGGGGATAGGCGGTAAGACTTCGGCTACTTGATTTCCTTGAAGAGCATAAGATCCTTGGCTGGGGATGTCTAATTTAACAATTTGACCATTTTTTATCTTAATCTCGGCAAAACTGCCAATAAAACCACCGGTAGGGCGAATTTCATTATTATTTTGGAAAATTAATAGATAAGTTTTTTCTGTATTTGTGCCGGCCGCCGCCAAAAGACTGTTAGAGAGTGAAGAAATTTTTTGTAAATCGTTGTTAAGGGCAAAAATAGCTTCGCGGATTTTTAAAAAGGCTGTTTGATTTTCTTCCGGCAAAAAATCAGGGTCAATTGCCATTAAATTTTGTTTAGTTTTGGCAAAACGCGGAGCAATTTTATCTAGAGTTTCTTTAATATTTTGCAAAGAAATTGGTGAATTATTTTTATTGTTTAAGAGATAAAGAATAGGCAGGGAACCCATGGTTAAATTGGTTCCGGCCAGCATTAACTCTTCACCGTTTTTTAATTTGTTGCCAATTTTGGGGGTTAAATAAAGCAAGCTTCTCCAAACAGGATTGATTTCGTTAAGTTTGTTTTGAGCCAAAGCAAAAGAATCCAGAGCGCTTTGCAACTTACTAGCGGCCTCGGGTAAATTTCCATTTTGTAAGGCTGTTTCCCCGTCTTTTAAATCCTGAAAAGCCTCTGTGCCGGCGGTAATAATGTTTTCTTGGGAATCACGAAGTTGGTAATAGGCGGAGAAGGCTTTAACAGGCAAAACAAAAAGTAAAGCCATAGCTGTAAAACTTAAAGCGGCTTTTTGCCAGTTAGGTAAAACTAAAGGAAAATAAGCTTTGTAATTTTTAGAAGTTTTTGAATTTTTTAATTTAACTGGTGAAGAGGCTATTGGCAAAATGAGCTTTGCTTTTTTAGGCTGAATTTTAAGAGCCGGGGCAGAAAAATGAGGCCAAGAAAAAGATAATTCGTCTTTAATTTTTTGCCAGCGTGATTCTGCAAAAGGTTTAAAATCCAATTTAATTTTGGGAGTCGGGGAAAATTTTTCCGGAATTTTAATTTTATCAATTTCTGCTAAGGGATTGCTTAAAATTTTGTCCAGTTGGGTTGGCTGCCAAGGTGCCGAAGACGGGGGGGTGAGTTTTTGAGGCAAATCTAAAACATAAGGGGAATTTTTTTCCTCTTGATTAAAAAAAATCGGAATGAATTTGTGAGTAAAACCTAAATCCCGGGATTGGATTTCTGGGTTTTTTTCTCTCCTCGGCATGGGCTTAAAATAATGTTTCCTTAATACTACTATTATACATTATTTTAAGTATTCTTGTAAGGTAAGTTGTGCACAATTTTGCCAGGAAAAGAACTTGATTCTCTCTTGCCCGGCAGAGATTAATTTTTGGCGTAGTTTTTCATCCGTTGTCAGCCTTTTTAAGGCTTCGGTTATGTCGGCAGAAGAGACGGGGTTAAAATATAAGGCGGCATTGCCTAAGATTTCCGGCAAACAAGAGGTGTTGGAGGAAGCTATTGGCAGATTAAACGACATGGCTTCCAAGGGAGGTAAGCCAAAACCTTCACAAAGACTGGGAAAAACATAGGCCTTAGCGTTTTGATACAGAGTGGCTAATTCATCATTAGTTACAAAATCCGTAAAAATTACATTAGGCACCTTATTTTGCTCGGAGAATTTTTCTAATTTTTCATAAAAGTAATTTTTTTTGCCGACCAAAACCAATTGAGATTTTTTTTCTTGTTCTTGAAATTTTTTAAAACCCAAAATTAATTTTTCCAAATTTTTATGAGGATAACTTACTCCGACATAAAGAAAATACGGTTTTTGGAGAGAAAATTTTTGGAGAATTGCGGCGGCGGTGTCCGGATTAGGAGGGGGGAGAACCGTCAATCCCTCGTGGGTGATAATTATTTTTTTTGCCGGGACTTTAAAATTATTTAAAATATCTTCTTTAACAAAATTGGAAGGGGCAAAAATTTTTTTAGAAGATCGTATGGCGTGTTTTAAAATTAAACGGTAAGCAAGATTTTTAATCCAATATTTTAAAGGTCCTAAAGTAGAAGCCCGGCGGGAGGGAAATTTTAAAAGAATTAAATCATGAATGGTGATAACAAAAGGGCGGCGGTAGAAAAAAGGAATATTCCAATGAGGAAAATGCATCAAGTCTATTGGTTGCGCCGCAATTATTTTTTTCATTTTTATCTGTTCCGCCAAGGTGTACCATTTAACATCGGCTAAGATTTTTTTAAAATAGGGGTTGATTGGATTATATTCTTTAAATCCTTCCTGATTGAGAAAAATATGATAAAAATTGCCGGAATCCTGTTTTTCCAGTTCTTTTATAAGCTCTTTTACATAACGGCCAAGGCCGCCTGCTTCAGAATAAAATCTGGCATCGATGCCAATGTTCATAGATTGATAAAAATGACTTTTCTTTGTGAATTACCGGACAGAAGTATAATTATTTTAAATCTTCAACGGCAGTTGTTGGTAGCCTTTTTGAAAATCTTCAAAACGTCCGCGCACGCTTTCCGTCACTTTATTTTTAAAATTTTCCAAACTAAAATTTTCTGCAAATTCTTTGATAACTGGCGGATTAAAAGCGGAAGAATCAAATTTTAAAAGAGTTTCTAAAAGCGACTCCCAAGACTGTTCGGCAAAAAGCAGGCCGGTGGAGTTAGGTATAACCGTTTCTAAGGCTCCCCCTTGGGCAAAAGCAATTACCGGGCGTCCGGCGGACATGGCTTCCACTGCCGTGATGCCAAAATCTTCCGCTTGAGGATGAATAAATGCCTGTGCGTTAGCATACAGTTCGATTTTTTTTTCATCTTTTATCGGGCCCAAAAATTCAATGTTAGATCTAGCCAAACTTTTAAGTTTTTTTTCTTCTGGTCCAGCACCAAAAATTTTTAAAGGCCAGCCCAAACGATTGAAAACTTTAATAGTTAAATCAAAATGTTTGTAGGGAACTAATCTTCCGCCGGTTAAAAAATAATTTTCAACATTTTCTGAAATTTTAAAAAGGTGAGTATCTACCGGCGGATAAATAACCTCGGCATCGCGTTTATAAAATTTTTGAATACGCCTTCTGACATTTTCTGAATTGGCCCAAAAGTGATCCACTCTCTCCGCGCTCATTCTGTCCCACATGCGCAAACGAGAAATGAGTGGTGGCAAGAGAGCCTTAACTAAAAAATTAGTGTGCATTTCTTCTATATAGCTGTGGGTGTCAGTCCAAAGATAGCGGGTTGGTGTGTGGCAGTAAGAAAGATGCAGGGTTTCCGGATTAGTGATGATGCCTTTGGCAAAAGCCGAGGTAGAGGAGATTACCACATCAAAATCTTTTAAATTATGCCTTTCGGTGGCCAAGGGCATTAAAGACAAATACCAGCGATAATGATTTTTGGCAAAAGGAAGAAAGTGAATAAAACTGGGACGAACCTCTTGTTTAAAAAAATGTTCGGGCAATTTAGTTTTATCATAAAACAAAACAAAAGTAGGAGCCTCCGGATACAATTCCTGCAGGGCTTTTAAAACTCTTTCTGCTCCTCCGTCTTGAGATAGATAATCATGAACTAAAGCAACCTTCATAAATTATAAGGCTTTTCTGGATTTAAGAAGAATAAAAGGTGTCTTTATTAAAATAATTAAATCAAGCAATAATGACCAGTGTTCTAAATATAGAGTGTCTAATTTTACTTCTTCTTCAAATTCCAAATCACTGCGGCCGGAAATTTGGGCTAGCCCGGTTATGCCCGGTTTGATATTTAAAACCTTGCGTTGATTTTTTGCATATTTTTCCACTTCGCGCGGCTGATGCGGACGCGGACCTACTAAGCTCATTTCCCCTTTCAAAACATTAAATAATTGGGGCAGTTCGTCAATGCTTAGCCGGCGCATCAGTTTGCCGACTTTGGTGATACGAGGATCATTTTTAATTTTATAAACCGGCCCGGTTTTGGTATTTTGCTGGGCAATCAATTTTTGTTCAAAATTTAAAGCCTCGGCTTGATTTTTAAATTGCGGTCCGATGCAATATTTTTGATACATGGAACGAAACTTTAAAGTAAAAAATTTTTTACCCGCCTCTCCGACCCGTTCATTTTTATAAATAACAGGCCTCCTGCTTTCTGTTAGTGTTGCTAAGGAAAAAACAATTAACAAAGGGCTGGCGATGATGATAAAAATAAAAGATAAAAAAATATCCAACAATCTTTTAATTACCCTGCCCCAAGCTTGTAGATTGGTTTTATGAGCTTCTACAATGGGTACGCCGCCGATGGCATAAATAGAAGTGTTGGCGAGATAAGTGGAAAAGAGATCGGCGGAATATTTAAAATCCAAATGGTTTTCTTCACAAAAATTTAAAACCGCCAAGGCTTCTTGTTCACTGCTTTTGGAATTGCAAAAAAGAATTTCATCCAGTTGTTTTTTAGCGATCATTTCTTTTAATTCCGGTGCTGATTCTAAACTAAAATTAGGATAATGCCCTACCACAGAAAGGCCAAAACCGCGACGCTGTTTTAAGGTTTCAAAAAGAATGTCACTGACGCGTCCCGCTCCGATAATGACAATTTTTTTAACGCCAATACCGGCGCGGAAAAGAATATTTTTAATGATTTTTAAAATAACGCGTCCCAAACTGACAAAAATTATAGCCAGTGCCCAGCCGGCCAAAACAATAAAACGAGAGTTGAAAAATTCTTGTTGAAAAAAAATGTAAATGGTAATAGCGGCGAGTCCTGTGGAGCAGGCGAAGACTACGCGGGAAAGTTCGCTGGCGAGCCTGCGGGTTGGTTTGGTGCCGTAAAGTCCGGCTAAGATAAAAAGAACAATCCAAAAAGCGGCTACAGAAAACATGACTGGTAAATAGTCTTCAAAAGATAAGTTAAAAATAACAGGTTTAATTTTGGTAAAAAAAGTATTAAAACGCAAAAAATAGGCCGAGACACCGGCGGCCGTAAGCATTAGAAAATCCAGAGGTAAAGAAATAGTAGTTAAAATGATGGCAGTTTTTTTCATAATTTATTTAGTAGAGTTTAGTTTATTTTACCTTTATTTTAGCTCAGAGTCAACAGTTGACAAATATTCTTAAATATGGTATATTTAATCTGCTAAATTAAGTGGACGGCCGCCCTGTAAAAAGGGAGGAAAGTCCGAACACCCGCGTGTAAACGCGTCGTGGTACCACCTAACGGGTGGGCAATTTGGCGGGATAACCCAAGGCAACTTGGAATAAACTCGCCTGACGGATCAGTGCCACAGAGACAATACTAACTGCCACAAGGCAGTGAAAGGTGAAAAGTGAGGCGGTGTGTCGTGGTTTAAACTCTAAAGGTTTAAACAACGTCTCTGCTACGCCTCTTACGCCAAGGCAACTTGGCGCGGTGGAAAACCCTACCTGGTGCAACTTCATATTCGAAAGCTTGAGCTTGGCAGTGATGCCTAGCCCAGAGAGATGGCCGTTACCCCGCAAGGGGGGACAAAATTCGGCTTACAGCTTAGTTTAGCAAAAACGCCCCGCAAGGGGCGTTTTAAAATCGATTAAACTTCTATGATTACCGGCAAAACCATGGGTCGTTTTTTAGTTTGAGAATAAAGAAATTGCCCAATGTCATTCCTAATTTTGTTTTTAATGTAATCTTCAAAAGCCGGAGCCTTGGGATCGGTATCTTTTAAAAGTTTTTTAGCCCGCATTCTGGTTTTTTCTATCAGTTCTTTGTTTTCTTTTAGATAAACAAAGCCGCGGGAGATAATATCGGGGTTGCCTACCAAGTGTCCGGTTTTCTTTTCAATTGTAGCAATAATCACAAACATTCCTTCTTCAGAAAGTTGGCGGCGATCGCGCAAAACAATTTGGGAAGTATCGCCATCACCAAGTCCGTCAATCATAACATAATCGGTCGGCACGTATTGATCGGTTAAGGTTCCGCCGTGCGCGGAAAATTCCATTATCTGTCCATTATCAGCCACAAAAATTCTTTCTTTGGGGATGCCTACACCAGCGGCCAAATCCGCATGAGCTTGCAATAAAAAGCGGTTGCCGTGGACCGGTATAAAATAGCGGGGACGAGTTAAGCGCATCATTAACTTTAAATCTTCTTGTTTGGCATGTCCGCCGGCGTGGACGTCCATCATTTGATAATGAATTACTTTGGCGCCATGACGCACAATTACATCTTTTAGACTTTGTACGGTGCGTTCGTTGCCAGGAATAACTGAAGAGGAAAAGACCACGGTATCATTGACTTTAAGTTGAATAAAACGGTGTTCGTTGTTGGCAATGCGCATTAAGACAGCATTCTTTTCGCCTTGGGCGCCGGTACAAACTACAATAAGCTTGTTGTCGGGATATTTTCTAAATTCCGTGTCTTCAATTATCGTACCGGTTTTAAATTTTAAATAACCAAGCTCGTGAGCCAATTGGACATTATTTTTCATGCTGCGTCCTTCAATTAAAACTTTGCGGTCATATTTTTCCGCGATGCTTAAAATTTGTTGGGCACGAGTTAACAGAGAAGAAAAAGTGCCCATGATTACACGTCCGGGGGCGTGAGCAACAATTTTTTCTAGTTCATCTCCCACTACTTTTTCCGAGATTTGATAACCCGGGCTTTCGGCATTGGTAGAATCGGAGAGCAAGGCCAAAACATTGCGCGTGCCAAACATGGCGATGCGGTTTAAATCGGCCGGCTCTTCGTTAACAGGGGAGTAATCAAACTTAAAATCTCCAGTGTCCAAAACCACGCCGTAAGGGGTGGTTAAAGCCACGCCAAAAGCATCAAAGATATTGTGGTTGCAGTGAAATGGTTCAAAAATAAAATGTCTGCCTAAAGGAACTTTGGTATTATCATTAACCAAAATAACACGTGGTGGAGGAGAGTCCCTAAAATCTTCTTGGCGTTTTCTAATAACGCCGGCGGTCATAGGAGCGGTGTAAATAATAGGGTTGCCCAGCCGTCCCAAAAGATGAGGAATGGCCCCGATATGGTCATAGTGACCGTGAGTAATGATAATGCCGCGGATATTCTTCTCTTTGCCTTGCAGACAAGAAATATTGGGAATGATGTAATCAATGCCCGGCATATCTTCCTCGGGAAATTGCAAACCCATATCTATCAGGACGATGTCTTCGCCACATTCAAAAACAGTCATATTGCGGCCCACTTCTTCTAAACCGCCTAGGGCGTAGATTTTTAATTTAGGATGGTCATCCCCTGTGGTGCTAATAGTTGAAGCTATCTTTTTTTTGATAAAAGAAGTATTAAAAATAGGCACCTTATGAGTGGGAGGACCTTTGTGCATTCTTTTTTGTGCTGGGGAATGAGCCGGATTAGAGTTATGAGAAATCATAAATATAAAAAATGAGGCGATCATTTTAGATAAAAGGGCCCTCATTTTGCTTTAAAATGATGCAAAATAAATAATTGCTCTTAGTGGCAATCAAGGCTGTTTTATAGCTAAAACAATCTTTAAGAGATTAAATAGAGATTAAAAACGTATAAAACATTTTTAAGGCTTCATTCAACCTCTAAAATAGAGTATAGCATAGTTTAGTTATTTTGTCAAGTTTGGCTTGACAAAATATTTTGAAAATGATACAATTTTTTGACTGCCTCATAATGAGGCAGTGTCAACCGATAGGAGGGCCTGGTTATGGTGGAGGACTTGTTGGAGGTATTGAAGGAGGTCGTGGAGAGCGATGAGCTGTTCGAGGTGCTGGCGCGCGCCACGAAAAAGGCCTACGACGCCATGGTCAAGGCCGGCTTCACGGAGGAGCAGGCCACGCGCATCGTCGCTGGCCAAGGGGTCGGCTTCAAGTCGTAACAGCGCGGTTCTTGTTCTTACCCTGGTGGTCTGTATGATTGCCAGGGTTTTTTAATTTTTGATTATCACTTGTCCCAAAACAGTTTCCTCATCAATAATTAGCCTGGTGTCATTTAAGGAGCCAAGTTCAATGTCTCCTTTTATTTTCAAAAGTTCCATTTTTAAATAGGCCATATTAGGAATGATTGGCAGCCATTGATTTAATTTAATAATTTCTTGAGGCTGCCAAGCGTGGGTGGGGTGCAAACCATAAGCCGGAGGATAAATTTTTTTCCAAAGTTTTTGCCCGCTTTTATTTAGGGCGGTAAAAGATAAAAAATAATCATCGGATATTTTTTCTTGGGTGGTGAAAAAAAGATTTAACTGTCGGTAATCTGTTTGTGTTTGCGGTAGTTTTTGCGTACCCAGCAAAGTAATTAATCCAAAGTTTTTATTTAACAAATTTATTTCTGTTGGGATAGCTGTTAAAATCTGCCAAGGCTGAGGGGCGGCGGGCGTTTTTTTGCCAAATAAAATTAAAGAATCAGTGCGCTCCAAAGGATTAAGCTCTTGTTGTCTTAAAGCCTTGTTCGTTCTTTTGTAGCCATCCCAGTACTGTGAAGAAAAACGAGCGCGATTGGTAAAATGAAGATAATATTCAATCATGTCGGCCGAGTCAATCAGTAAATAATCCACCGGAGGTAAAATAAAATCTTTAGTAGAAAGGTGCCCTTTGCCCAAGAAAGTGAGTTTATTAAGGTAAGCCAAAGGACGAGAAGAAAGACGCGGAGCAAATCTGTAAGGAGCAGAAAGGGCAACCGGGGTTTGTTTTTTCCCGTCTTTTTTTATTTCAGACAAAGCCGTGATTTTTTCAATCATTTTTTGATCGGCTTTTTTATCTTCTAAATTATCAAGATGATTTTGTTGAAGTGTTAAAAAATTCAAAGGGCCCATAAAAGCGCTGATGTAAAGTGGAGAGAAGATTAATAGAGCCCCAATGAGCCAAAGATATTTTTGAGAATTGGGGCGAGTAAATAAATAATTCAGGGAACTGGCTAAAGCCAAAAAAATAGGCAGGATTAAAAAAGTTTGGTAATGGGTATAGAAAACCAAAGAAGTGTTGTCGCCGCTAATTAAGCTTACTTGCAAAAAAGTTGGCAGAGCCAAAAAAAGATATTTGGGCTGCAGTAGTGGCAAAAAAAGACAGGGCAACAAAAAACCCAAGGGAATAATTAAATTTTGCCAAGCCAAAAATTTTGTTAGCCAACTTAGGGGGTTGTTCCAAGAGATATTGTAAAGCAAAAGATAGCGGTAGCCGCTGTCGGGATTAAAATGGCCCACAATAAAAAGCGATAATAAAAACCAGCCGCCGGATAAAAGCATGGGGTAAAGCCACCATTTTTTTTGCGGCCAAAGATTTTTTTTGTGCTCCCACAGAGCGATTAAGGAAAGGGCGCCCAAAGTTAGGGAGGCGTCTTCGCGGGTTATCAAAGTTAAAAGAAAAAAAAGTCCAAAAAGCCAATAATTTTTTTTAAGATAAAAATAAAAAGTCCAGCAAAAAAAGAAAATTAAAAAAGGAGCGATGTGAAATTCTTCCAAATTGATATTTTGCAAATAAGGGTTTAAGAGAAAGGAAAAAGCAATGATTAAGGATGGGGCATTCTTTAAAGAGGCTGGTTTTTGGGCTAAAATTTTCTGCGCGATTAGGTATAGGGGCCAAGCACTTAAGCCGATAAGAAAGGTTTGGAAAAAAAGCAGGGTGAGAGCGGATTTAAAAAATAGATAAAAAGGAACAATTAAAAGCAAAATTAATTCCAAATGATCGCCCAGATAGGAATAGCCTCCGTGAGAAGAAAAAAAGAACCATTGACCCAAGCTGGTATTGTGGACTGTGTTGGTAAAAATAGAAAGATCCTCCATGTTGTAGAGGAAATTGTTGTATTTGAAAAGTGACAAATAGAAAAAAACAGCAATATAAATGATAATGCCAAGAGCAAGGTAGAGTAATGGTTGTTTAAAGATTTTGGGCATAATTTTGTTGGACAAGCGTTTTTAACCACAGACTCATTTTATCAAGAAATAAAGAAAATAAAAAAGCCGATCTTTAGAGAAGGGCTTGTTTTAATTTTTTTTGGTGCCGCGGGAGGGACTTGAACCCTCATGACCTTGCGGTCGCTAGCACCTGAAGCTAGTGCGTCTGCCATTTCGCCACCGCGGCTTTTATGAACTGTCTTGGTCAAAGTACAAAATACGCTTTTGGCAACAAGCCGATTATTTTACCATTGCCACTTGTTTTTGGTACGCAAGTACCAAGAGGAGACATCATTAAATCTATCCGCTGGCTCAAAAATACGATACTGATTAAATCCTTTTAAGCTGGTATCTTGAGGGTAAAGATAACTGGAAGTGTAAAGGAAGATAGCCGGTTTTTCTTGAGCTACCAGTTTTTGGAAGGTATAATAGGCCTTAATTCTGGTTGGCAGATCATAACTTTCGCGCGCTGTTTCCAGTGCGGTATCGGCTTGGCGGTTGGCAAAGCCGGACAAATTTAATCCAGGGGAATTAGTTTGACTGGAATGCCAAAAAGGAAAGGGATCAGGATCGGCCCCAGAGATGACGCTGTAAAGCAAAACTTCATAGCGACGGTTTTTAATAACGTCTTTTATTTCTTCGTTGCTTAAGGTATTTACTGTCACTTCCGCACCCAAATCTTGCCAGTTTTCTTTAATTAGATTGGCGGTTTCTATAAATTCCTGTTGGTTAATAGTGGTAATTTTAATTGATAAACCATAACCATTTTTTTGACGAAAGAATTTTTGCTGTTGATCGGTTTTGTTTAATTCTTCTGTTATTTTATTTAAATATGCATCGGCTTCTTTTTTTTGCGTTGCTTCTTCTTCGGCGGTTAGTTTCTTGGGTTTGCCGCCATTGTCTGCTGTTTGTTTGGCCTTTCTGTCATCTAACCAAGCCTGGTATAATTCTTTTTTTCTCTTCTCAATAAATTCATCTCGGCTGATTTTTATCCATTTATCGTCATCCAATTTTTTTTTGGCCGAATCTAAATTGTAATTAACTTTAAAGTCTTGAGTAAAACCAATTTGGTTGGGCAAAATGGGTCCGTTGACAGCCAGTCCTTCTCCTTTTAGACTTACCGTTGTCAGCTGATTTTTATCAATGCCTAATTCTAAGGCATCTCTTAAATTTTGATTATGTAAAAGTTGATTACTTCTTTGATTTAAGAAGAGAGCGGTATAGTAGGGCAGGCGTAAAGAATGAACTGTCAAGGTTTTGCGGCTGTTTTTTTCTTTTTGCGAGGCGGAAAGAAAGCTTAAGCCATTAATTTGGTGGTTTTTTAAAGCATCTAAAGCACTCGCTTCGTCATTAAAAAATTTAAAAGTAAATTGATTAAGATAAGGTTTGGTTAATTGATAATTAGGGTTGGGTTTTAAAGTGTAAGATTTAATATTGCCTTTGGAATCTTTGGCAAAAGATTCAAACATAAAAGGACCGGCGCCGATCGGTTTAAGATTCAAGGAACTGAAGCGCATGTTTTTGGCCGGTATTTCCTGCCAAAGATGTTCGGGTAAAATTCCCGTAGTCAGTAGATTTAAAAAAGGCGCAAATGGCTGAGGAAGTTCTAAAGTAAAGGCGGTATCGTCAATTTTGGTGAAAATTACATCTTGAAAGCTGACCCAAAGAGGGGATTGGGTTTCCGCGCTTTGAATGGAATTGATGGTAAAAGCGACATCATCAATCGTTATGGGTTCACCATCCTGCCAGCGCATCCCGGAGCGCATTTTGACAGTAAAAATTTTTCCGGTTTTATCTAAAGTATAGCCTTCGGCTAAATCCGGAACTAAATTTAGGGTTTTGTCGTATTTAAAAAGTCCGGCATAAATTAAACGGCTTAAATCGGCATCTACCGGATTAATAGAACTAAAAAGAGGATTAATGGCGTTGGGGTAACCCACTTCTCCTTCAACATATTCTCCGCCATTGGCTGGTTCTACTACACGACGTTGCAGATAAGTTTCGGCCAAAAAAATAACTAAAGAAAAAACCATTAAAAAAGAAAGTAAGCCAATAATGCGGCGTTCTTTTTTGGTTAAAAATTTATTGAGCAATCCAAGTTGTTTGAGAGAGGGAAATTTTTTGGTATTACCTAAACCTAAAACCAATCTCTGGTCTATTTTTTTGTGAGCCAGGAGCAGGTTTTGTCGCCAAGTTTGGATTCTTTTGTATCCTTTTTTAATCCAATTTTTAAGGCTTGTAAGATAAGTCACATGAGCAGATTTAATAGTTCCGCTTTTTGTTACTTAGAGAAATAGACATTGGCAAGCGCGGTAGCAAAAAATAAAATTGCCAAGACAACAGTAGCGTAGAAAAGTATTTTTTCCATGCCGCGTTTGGTTCTGAAGATGTTGCCTTCGCCGCCAAAGACTCCGGAAAGCCCCGTGCCCTTGGCTTGAAGCAAAATAGCCGCTGTTAAAAGAACGGCTGTGATGATTTGTATTATATTAAGGTATTGATTCATATGTCTTAAAGTATATCAAGGTAGAGCTTGGCTGTCAATCATCTTGCTTGACAGATTAAAAAAGTGTATAATAGTTGGAAGCATATGAAAAAATTTTTTTTAATTGCCTTAGGGTCTTTTTTAACTTTATTCTTGCTTTATTTTATTTATCTTACGACCCAGTTTTATATTAAGGTTAAAAGAGGAGAAGTTGTAGATTTAAGCTCCGGCGATTTCAGTGAAATTAATTTGCCTAATAAAAATGAGGCTAGTCAAAAATTTGACTCAACTAAAATAAAAAATGACGAGGCTCCAACCCTGGGTTCTTTGTCCGCTACCTTGCAAATTGTGGAATTTGCCGATTTTACCTGTCCCTTTTCCAAGCAAGCTTTTTCCGTTATGAGGGAGCTTTTAACTAAATATCCCAAGCAAGTGAGTTTTACTTTTAGGCATTTTCCTTTGCAAGATGAAGCTCATAAAGGGGGATTAGAAGCTTCCGAGGCGGCTTTTTGTGCCGGCAAGCAAAATAAATTTTGGGCTTATCACGATAAGCTTTTTTTAAATCAAAAAAACTTTACTTTAGAAGATTTAAAGAGCTATGCTGGACAAATTGGTCTGGATGTGCCATCATTTACTAAATGCCTGGAAAGCGCCTTAGCAGAACAAAAGGTGGGAATGGATTGGTTTGACGGCTATTCTTTAGGAATTAGTGGTACACCTACTTTTTTTGTGAATGGGCAAAAGGTGGAAGGAGCCATTCCTTTAATAGAATGGGAGAAATTGATTAAGTAGGTTTATTTTTCCCCAGCAAATTCACCAGAAAACACGCTATCAAATTTCCCAGCGGGAAATTTGCGCTCTCGCTCGGTCTCGCTCGTCCGCCTATCGGCGGACACCCTGCCCGCTCACCCTGTGCGAAGGTTTTCTTTATGAATTTGCTGGAAAAAAATACTTAAAAATATTTGATTTTAAAAATAACTTATGAAATCCAAAAAAATTTTCCGGGTAGCGATTGTTTTGGGTTTATTTTTTTTCAGTCCGACAGTTTTGGCGCAGGGAACCGGCGAGTCTGGATCGGTTGCTAATCCTTTGTGCTGGACTTATAGCAGTTGCAAAGCCATGATTGAAGAAAATAAATGGAAGTTTTCCGCTGATAATTTTCTAGTGGGGGGTTTGGATAATGTTTGCGGCCCCAATGCAGGTTATTGCATTCCAGCCGGCCAAACCGATGCGGAAATTACCATAGGCGGTAAGATTAAATTTTCTGATTTGGGTGATTATTTAAAAACCATATATCTTTTTGCACTTAGCGTAGGCGGCTTGATTGCCGTAATTTTAATTATTATTGGTGGTTTTATTTATTTAACCTCGGCCGGTTCTGCGGAAAAAGTGACGGCCGCCAAAACTAGAATCAGCAGTGCTATTTTTGGTTTGCTTTTGCTTCTCGGAGCTTATACTTTGCTTTATACGATCAATCCGGATTTGGTTAGGTTGCGTCTGCCAAAAACTTACATGGTCAGGCCTGCCGCGCTTGCTGTGGAATTTTGCAAAGATTTACCTTTAAAAACCATGGTTGCTTTTGCGGGAAGTTTTAAGAGCTCTCTGGAAGTTCCAGAAGGGGATTACAAATATGATGCCCAGACTAACCTTTTTTCCAGCAGTCCCGCTTTAAGCGGTTTTTTGCAAGGCCCGCGTTGCGGTCATGAGTTTTTTTGGGAAAATTCCGATAATAAAACTTGCTGGGGACACGCTTGCAATGATTTTAATTCTGCTGTTCCCAAGGTTTGCGTGAAGCAAAGTGAAAATAGCTATTTTTGCCAAGAGGGAAATTTATCGGGAGTAATATCTTCTACCGATGTCCCATTTCCTTATATTGATAATAAAATTGAGTTAATTGGTATTTGTAAAAATAACGGTGATACGTTTTTCGTGCAATCAATTGCCGCCGAGAATCTTGGTGCCAATTCCCAAAAATATAAATTTAATGTAACTAAAAGTCGGTTGGAAAATCAAATAAATTCCACTTGCGGTAGCGGCGGTGTTTTGGGTTTTTATTTAGGAGTTGAAGTAAATGATGAGGGAGGCGCGGCAGGTGGCTGTGACGATTGGTTTGCCCTAGGTCAACAAAATGGTTTATGTAATGTTAATTTAAGTAAATTATTATTGCCTTCGGATAGTTTTGAATATTGGTCATGTAAAGCTTTGTCCTATCAAAAAGATTCTTCTTCGCCAAGAAATTCAGTGCTGGTTCCCAAAGAAAATCTTTTTAGCCTTAAAAATTTGGAGGATGGATTTAATTGTAATATTAATTTAACAAGATCTGAATTTCCATCCTTAGACAATAGCGACGCGGGGTTATGTCTTCCAATTGATCCAACTCGTTGTTTTATCAATAAGTAATTACTTTTAAAGTGTATGCCTTCAGAAAAATTGATCATTCGCGGCGCGCGAGTCAATAATTTAAAAAATGTCAATTTGGAAATTCCTAAAAATAAACTGGTGGTAATCACCGGCTTATCCGGTTCGGGCAAATCTTCTTTGGCTTTTGATACCATCTATGCCGAAGGTCAACGTCGTTATGCCGAATCACTTTCCGCTTATGCCCGCCAATTTATGGAAATGCAGGATAAGCCCGACGTTGACGAAATAAAAGGCTTGTCTCCCACTATTGCCATAGACCAGCGCTCCACCACGCAGAATCCTCGTTCCACCGTGGGAACGGTGACGGAAATTTATGATCACCTGCGTTTGCTTTTTGCCAGAGTGGGCGTGGTGATTTGTCCTGATTGCAGTTTAGAGGCGCAAAAAAATTCCCCGGGACAAATTGTGGAAAAAATCAGGCAATTAGTCAATGACGAAAGAACCATTAAAATAATGGCGCCTTTTGCCCGAATGGAAAAAAAGAATCTCCAAGAAGTACATTCCTTGATTGAAGCCAAAGAAATTAAAAATTTGCGTTTTAAAGGAAAATATTTTACCGCTGAAGATTTTTTGTTTCAAGTTAAGGAACAAACTATCAGCAATTTGGATGTTATTTTGGGAGAAGTAAATTTAGTCAACTCTTATGATATTATGCGTTTGGTGGAATTGGCATTGGAATTGGGCAATGGTTTAATTATCATTGCTTGGAGCAAAAATTCTAAAGATGAAGAATTATTATCAACCCATTGGCGCTGTCCTAATTGCGGCCGTCGTTTTTCGGATTTGGAGCCCAATCATTTTTCTTTTAACAGTCCGCAGGGAGCCTGCCCTAAGTGTACGGGACTGGGTATTACCTTAGAAGCCGATCCGGAATTGATTATTCCTAATCCGCGCTTAACTTTGGCCGAAGGCGCCATTAAGCCTTGGGTGCGTATTACCGGCAATCAAAATTGGTATTTAAAATTATTAAAAGCGGTGGCGGATAAACAGGATTTTTCCATGGATAAACCAGTGGGGGAATTGAATAAAAAATTTGTCAATTTAATTTTAGAAGGCACGGGCAAAGAAAAATACAAAATAGAAAATAAAGAAGTGGAATTTGAGGGCGTAGTAAATGATTTGGAACGTCGTCATCGCGAAACCGATTCTGATTACGTGAGAAAAGAAATAGAAGAATATATGCGGGAGAAAAAATGTTCTTTGTGTTTAGGCCGTAGGCTTAAAGAAGAATCTTTGGCTGTAAAATTGTTTGGCAAAAATATTAGCGAGATTACTTCTTTGCCCTTGGGAGACGTGCAAATATTTTTTGGCGAATTGGAAAAGACCATTGGTGACAAGGGCAAACTTAAAATTGATCGCAACCCCGTTGAGCCGCAAATTGTTATTCCGGTTTTAAAAGAAATGAGCAAACGCCTGGATGATTTAATTAAGGTTGGTTTGGATTATATTACTCTGGATAGGTCCATGGTTTCTTTATCTGGCGGTGAAGGACAGCGTGTGCGTTTATCTACTCAATTAGCCACTGGGCTCACCGGTGTAATTTATATTTTAGATGAGCCCTCTATTGGTCTTCATCCTAGGGATTTAGAAAAATTAATCGCTACTTTGGAAGCTCTGCGCGATTTGGGCAATTCCGTAATTGTGGTGGAGCATGACGCCACTATGATGGAAAAGGCTGATTATGTGATAGATGTGGGACCGGGAGCAGGTGCTTACGGCGGACAAATTGTAGCCGAGGGCACACCAATGCAAATTAAAAAAGATAAAAAATCTTTAACCGGCGCCTACCTTTCCGGCCGAGTGCAAATTGCTCATGCGGCTTCCGCGCGCAAAGGCAGTGGTAAATTTATCACTATTCAAAAGGCTAAAGGCTTTAATCTTAAAAATGTTGATGCTAAAATTCCCTTAGGTAAATTGGTTTGTGTCACCGGCGTTTCCGGTTCTGGAAAATCTACTTTGGTAATAGAAACTTTAGGCAAGGCTTTGTCGGCTCATTTTTATCGTTCCAAAGATTTGCCGGCACCTCATAAAACTATTACAGGTTTAGACAATATTGATAAAGTAATTATGATTGATCAGTCGCCTATTGGCAGGACTCCCAGAAGCAACCCGGCCACTTATACCAATGTTTTTACTTTTATTCGTGATTTATTTACGGAAATTCCCGAGGCTAAGATGCGCGGTTATGATGCGGGCAAATTTAGTTTTAATGTTAAGGGAGGCGGTCGCTGCGAGGCTTGCGCCGGAGAAGGTTATGTGAGAATTCCTATGCAATTTTTAACCGATGTTTTTGTGCTTTGTCCCGAGTGCCAAGGTAAACGCTACACTGCTGATGTGCTGGAAATTCATTATCAAGGTAAAAATATTGTTGATGTTTTGAATATGCCGGTTTTAGAAGCTCGTCAATTTTTCAGAAACATTCCGGCCATTGCCGACAAATTACAAATTTTAGTTGATGTGGGTTTGGGCTATTTGCAATTGGGTCAGCCGGCCACTAAATTGTCTGGCGGTGAGGCACAGCGCGTAAAATTGGCTACGGAATTATCGCGCCGCGCCACCGGAAAAACTTTTTACATTTTAGATGAGCCTACCACCGGATTGCATTTTGAAGACATTAAGCAATTATTAAATGTTTTAAATCAATTAGTAGATAAAGGTAATACAGTTTTGATTATTGAACACAATTTAGATGTGATTAATAATTCGGACTGGGTGATAGATTTGGGGCCGGAAGGCGGTCGTCGTGGCGGAGAAATTGTAGCCGAAGGCGTACCTAAGGATGTGATGAAAATAAAGAAAAGTTATACCGGGCAGTATTTAAAGAAAAATGAATAAAATTTTAGTTCGTCTATCGGCAAAAACAAAAACCCCGCCTTTGGGCGGGGTTTTGAAAATAAACAGAATTTATTTAACCTTTTTCTTTTCTCTTAATTTTTTGTGAGGTTTGCGCAAGAAGTACATTTTGGCGCGTCTGGATTTAATTTCTTTAATTATTTCAATTTTGGAAATAATGGGAGAATGGATAGGAAAAATCTTTTCTACCCCCACGCCTTCGGAAATTTTTCTAATTGTAATGGTGGCGCCCGGTTCTTGCCCGTGTTTGTGAAGAAGAATTGTTCCTTCAAACATTTGTAAGCGCTCTTTTAGCTCGCCTTTGGAGTTAACTTCTTTAATTTTGTGGTAGACTTTGACAGTTTGGCCCGGTCTTAATTTTTTAATTACTTCGGACAAATTCTCTGTCTGTTTAATGTTAGTTGCCATAAATATTATTCGTCTTTAATTTAGTAGTTAAATTCTACCTTAAAGCCTGAATTTTGTCAAGAATTATCTTAACCACCTCCGGAATGGGTAAATTGGTGGTATCTAAAAATAAGTCAAAATTGGTTGGTTCAGTATAATCTATTTGGTAATATTTTAGATAGCGTTTTTTATCGCTAGCCAGCCTTAAAAGCAGGTTGTCTTCCGCCTCGGCCAAATTTTTTGGCCTTTTTTCGTCCGGACGGCTGTCCCTGCTTTGCCAGGCACGTTGGGCCGCCTCTTTAGTGCCTACATTTAAAAAAATCTTAAAAGAATGGGGGATAAAATGAAAACCCAGGCGTCCTTCTACTATTAAATTGTCAGAAGTGGCGCCTAATTTTTTTTGATATTCATCGGTTTCTTTGTCTGTCCAACTTTCTGTTTCGCCAATTTTGTTGAGTTCATCAATAGTTAGATTATGTTTTAAGGCAATCTCACCGCGCAAATCGCCCATGGAAAGATATTTATAACCTAATTTTTGGGCCAGGATTTTGCCAATGGTGCTTTTGCCTGAACCAGGGATTCCGGAAATTGTGATGATCATATAAATTCTTTAGGTAAGGGAGCGGTAAAAGTTTGCTCCTCGCCTGCTAAATTTTTTAAAGTAAGTTTATGAGCATGCAACATTAAGCGTTCGGTAGGGATTTTTTTGTAACTTTTAGATTCATATAAAGGGTCACCCAAAAGAGGATGGTGTAGAGCGTAAAAATGCACACGAATTTGATGGGTGCGGCCGGTTTTGGGCATTATTTTAACTAAACTTTTGTGAGGAAACTCTTGCAAGACTTCATATTCTGTAACAGCCTCTTTGCCCGGCTGAATTTTTTCTTTAGTGGTGGAAACCGGACGGGCGGCCATCTTGCCTTCATCACGAGAGCGGCCAATAGGGAAAGCAATAACATCCCAGGTTTTGGGAAGTTTGCCATAAACCCAAGCCCGATACTCTTTTTTTACCTGGCGGGTTTTGAATTGTTCCTTAAGAAAATGAAAAGCCGGATTGGTTTTAGCAACTATCATAACTCCCGAAGCTTCTTTGTCCAGGCGGTGCACAATACCCGGGCGTAAAATTAAATTTTCGCCCACTTTTTTAATGGCGGGAAAATTTTTGATTAGCCAGTGCACCAAGGTTGGTTCTTGATCCAAAAGTTTTTCATCGCGCGCGTGCACTAAAATACCGGAAGGTTTGTTAATGACCAAAAAATTTTCATCTTCAAAAATTATTTTTGGCTCCAAAGATTTGGGAAAGACAAATTTTGTTTTGGTTTTTGTTTTACCGGTTGAAGAAATTTTTTGGGAATCGGAGGATGTGGTGTCAATTTTCATTTCTTCAGTGTCAACAATATCGCCGCCTTTTAAAAAATGATGCGGCGTGGGTTTTTTATCGTTAACCAAAACCTGCCCGCCCTTGACCGCTTTTTGTATTTGGGTGCGGGTAAGGTGGGGCATTTTTTCCACTAAGAATTTGTCCAAACGGGTGCCTTTTTCTTCAGGAGTGATATGGTATTTCATGGTAATGTTTAATATCTATGATTATAGGGTGATTTGGGTTTTTTGTAAAATAAAAGCCCGGATAGTTTTGCAACCACCGGGCAATTTCACCAGCTTGGTTACGTTTCAAAGACGAGGTTGCTGTACCGATAGGGGAATGCTTCGGGTTTGTGGCCAGTTTTCTTTTCGATAGCATCAGAAACCAGAGTGGCAATGGCCCAGCCGACTCTCAATCCGACGACTGCGCAGAAACCCTGCTCCTCTCCTTCTGTCAGCGTAAGGAGGATATCCTTGCCGTCATCAGAACCAGACGCCTCGACGATTTTTTCGCCGATCTGCGCGAAAGTTAAGCCACTAAAGCTTAGAGATGTTCCCTTCAGCGTAGCCATGGTACTTTCTTCCTTTGTTGTTAATTGCTTTCCATCATTTTTACCCTAGCATTTTGAGGTGATTTTGTCAATGTTTGGGCATTGACTAAATGATAATAAATTGGTAGGGTGTAAATATAAGATCCTTTACAATAAGAGGTAAGAAACATGGTCGAGTCTACTGGTGTTAATTTCTTTACCGGTTTCAACCTAGATGAGTATGAAGTGCCATCTGATGTGTTGGCTTTAGTACCACGAGAAGTGGCCTTGCGGTTTAAACTCGTGCCGCTTTGCATCGTTGACAAAACCCTCACTATCACTATGGTTGGTCCTAGTAATACTGATGCCATTGAAGATATAAAGTTTTTGACTGGTTATAAAGTTGAAGTTGCAAATATTCCTGCTGATAAAATTGAACGAGCCTTGGACAGATATTATAGGGTTGGTTTTGTAGAGGCACCACACCTTGCTTCTGGATTTGGGAAATCTTTTGAAGAAGAAACTCCTGTTGATTTGAGTAGTTTTCCCGTGGATTCATCTGATGAAGAACCTGATAATCGGGAAGAAGAAAGAATGGGGTATTCATCCTCGCAAGAGGTTCCAATAGTCAGATTGGTCAATTTGATTCTGGTGGATGCGGTAAAGCGCGGAGCTTCCAGTATCCATATAGAGCCCTACTCCCGTAATTTTCGCGTGCGTTATCGCATAGAAGGTCAATTATTTGAAGTTATGCGGCCTCCACAGAAACTGAAGGATGCCATAGTTGCCAGAATCAAGATCATGGCTGATCTTGATATTACTGATCGGTTTTTGCCCCAAAAAGGCCGCATCCAACTGGTAATGGGTAGGGACAAGAACGTCGACTTTAATGTAAGTACTATGCCTGTCGCTCATGGCGAAAGTGTGGTACTGCACATTCTGGATAGATCTAATGGGCGAAAGCACTTGGAAAATCTGGGGTTTGAAACAGCTCAGCTTGAACAAGTAACACAGGCGGCTAAAAAATCCTCGGGTTTGATTTTGGTGACCGGTCCGGTTGGTTCCGGTCGGTATACCACTTTGTACGCTCTTCTTACCGAACTTAATGATCCTAACCGGAATATCTTTACGATTGAAGACCCTATTTTGGAGGATTTTGGCGGTATTAATCAGGTACAGCTAAATACAAGAATTGGCTTCAACCTTGAAGCAGCCATTCGGCACTTGGAATCTCAGGGTGCCAATGTCATGATGGTGGGGGAATCGCCTTGGGACAGAGAAACGATTGAAGCTCTAATCAAATCTTCTTTGTCCGGGCGGCTGGTTCTTTCTTCCTTCCAGACCGAGAATGCTTCTTCTGCGGTTGGCAGATTGCTTGATATGGACTTCTCGCCCTTCATTCTGGCGTCTTCTTTGTCCTTGATCTGCGCGCAAAGATTGGCGCGTCGGATTTGCAAAGATTGCAGAGAAGATGATGACAGCCCAATGGAGGGTCTTAGTTCTGTTGGTTTTACATCAACTGACTTAGTGACTCTCAAATTAAAGAAGGGTGGGGGTTGCCGAACTTGTGGCAATACTGGTTTTAAGGGGTTTGTTGGAATTCAAGAAGTATTGCCTATGTCTGAGGAATTCAAGAAAGCTCTTTTGCGTGGTCTCTCGCCGGCTGAATTAAGACAAGAGGCCAAAAGTTTGGGCATGATGACTTTGCGCCAGGCCGGTTTGGCTAAGGTGAAGCAAGGTCTTACAACTATTGCAGAAATTCTGCGGGTAACTCCGGCAGACTAAAACAGCAAGACCCTTGTTTACGGAATAACATCTGTTTAACAAGGGTCTTTTAATTTTGCAAGCGCGCGCAGGTAGGAATTATTTTTTTACTGTGAGAAACTTCTGTGCTTCTTTTTTGTTTTTGATTTTTCTAGAGAGCTGGGCCTCGCGCAATTCTTCCAAATACTTTCCAACTTGCGGCCCAGGTTGGATTTTTAAAATTTTCATAATTTCGTGTCCATCCAAAAGCGGCGGGGGCAAAGTCTTTTTTTGTTTAAGATTTTTTAGTAGTAATTTTATTCTTTTCACCAAAACAGGCAGTGATCCCAGTTGTGGCGTGCCACCGACGTAAGAAGCCATCTGGTCGCAATAAATTAATTTTAATAAATCCGCTCCTGGCACCAGGGGATTAAAGAAATTTTTTTCAATCGTACGGTTAGTGAATTTCATTGGATCGCCATGTACAGTTAAAAGATGTCGTTGAATCATCCAGGCCACTTTATCTGTGTCACAAGGGTAGTCTTCTACGCTGGAAAATTTAAGGCGCTGGCCAATTTTTTTGATTAGCTCCGCACCCACGCTGTCATGTTCATCTGTCCTTATTCTATCCACCCCGTCTTTTTCTGGGGTCTTGATGGTGTAAGGCTTGCCTAAATCATGAAATAAAACTCCCAACACTAGCTCTGGGGTAATTGGGGCTTCTGCCTGTAAATTTATCGGCAAGGTTTTAATAAATTTTTTAAAACCCGGGGTATGAATAGTGGCCAGGGCAATTCGTGTGTGGGTCCAAACATCGCCCTCGGCATGAAATTGCGGCGGCTGAGGACAATCTTTCATTTTTAAGATTTCCGGAATCAAGTATTTAAAAGCTCCCGAGTTAAGCCATAGATCCATTGTCTTAACAGGATTCTTCATTAAGGATTTTAAAAATTCGCGCGCCACAATTTCGTAAGGCACAAGACGTTTTATTTCTCCGTTGAGGCGGATTTCTTTATTTATCTGGGAGATTTGTTTTTTTAAAGCCGTCCAGGTTTTGTCTTCTAATTCAAAATTTAAAGCGGCGCTAAAACGCAAGCCTCGTAAAAGCCGGGAATAATCTTCTTGAAATCTTTCCTGTGGCAGGCCAACCGTGCGGAGTATTTTTTTCTTTAAGTCGGCAAGGCCACCAAAAGCATCAATGAGATCCACGGCAATAATTTTTTTATTTTTTATTCCTAACCGCAAAGCCAGGGCGTTGATGGTAAAATCACGGCGCGCCAAATCTTGTTCCAGTGATAATTTATAATCGGATTGAGTTTCTACATCACGATAGCCGCCAGTGCCCAGGGCATGTTCGGTGCGGGGGAGAGCAATATCAAAAGTGGAAGAGGAATTTTTAGGTTGGAATTTGAAGACACCAAAGCGTTCGCCCACCAAATTAACCGTGCCTTGAGTCTTTAAAAAAGCCGCCAGTTTTTTGGCCGGTACGCCGCGAATCACAAAATCAAAATCTTTGCTGGGACGTTTTAAAAGCCAGTCGCGCACAATGCCGCCAACAAAAAAAATTTCGGTCGAAGGTATTTTTTTAAATAAAACCGCAATAAAAACCAAGCCCTTTTCCTGTTTTTGAGCTAGAGTGAGGGATTTTTGAATAATTAAGGGTATAGACATAGATAAGGCTATTTTAGCAAGCATCTTGACAAAAGTCCAAAAACATGGTCAGTCATGGGGCGTGTTCGGTTTCTTTACAAATTATTAAATTACTCAAATCATAATAATCATAATCGCGTATTTATGACCACGGCCATTCAGATAGGGGATCTCTATTTATTTGATATTAGATATTTACATATGTTATAATGTACTTATGAAATAAATTCCTACAAACCTATTTTGTATGTCCAAAATTTTATTGAGAGAAAAAGCTTTATCTTTAAGAAAAAAAGGACTGAGTTATTCTCAAATTAAAAGAGAAATTAAAGTTTCTAAAAGTACTTTAAGTTCCTGGCTTTATTTTCTCCCTTTGTCTAAAAAGAGGATAGATGAGCTGCGAAATAAAAATTTGGATAGAATAGAAAAATTCAGAAATACCATGTTTGAAAAAAGAAAAAAGAGAATGGAAGAAATATTTTGTAGAGAAAAAGAATTATTATTACCTTTAAATAAAAGAGAACTATTTTTAATAGGTTTGGGATTATATTGGGGCGAGGGATCAAAGCAAGACTGGTCTAGAGTGGCATTAGCTAATACGGATCCTAATATTTTAAAATTTTTTATTAAATGGCTAACTGATATTCACAAAATTTCTAGAACTGATTTACGGATTGGTTTACAACTTTACCCCGACATGAATATTAAGGAAGAAATTGATTTTTGGTCTGAATATCTTAAAATATCATCAGATCAATTTATTAAGCCTTATATTAAAAAAAATATTAGTAAGCGCATTAATCATAAAGGAGGATTTGGCCATGGTACTTGCACAATCATGTTTAATCGAGTAACATTGAAAGAGAAAATTTTGATGCAAATTAAAGTTTTGAGTTCAATTCATTAATTTTGCGCCTGTAGCTCAGTGGTTAGAGCATGCGACTTATAATCGCAGGGTCGATGGTTCAAATCCATCCAGGCGCACCAAAAAAACCTACCTATAAATTAATTATGAATTTTTCCGAAATCATTTTAATAGTGTTGGGCCTAACTTTGTTTGAGGTTATTTCCAGTATTGACAACGCCGTGGTGAATGCCGATGTTCTTTCCACCATGTCTAAGAGGGCGCGCCATTGGTTTTTGTTTTACGGCATCATCATTGCCGTTTTTTTGGTGCGCGGCTTCATGCCGCTTTTAATTATTTATTTTTCCAGTCCGGGATTAAATTTGGTGCAATCTTTTTGGGCTACTTTTAGTTCTGATCAATCGGTAATTAAAATAATTGAAAAACAGACCCCTATACTTTTAGCTGGCGGCGGTATGTATTTGGTTTATTTGTTTTTTTATTGGTTGTTTTTGGAAACAAAGGAATATGCCTTCTTTTTGGAAAAATATATTCATCACCGTTTATCATTTTGGTTTTACGCCGTCGCTTCTGTTATTTTGTTAACCGTGGTTTGGGTGACCATCAAGATCAACCCGTTTATTGCTTTAGGCGCGGTGGTCGGTTCCACAGCTTTTTTTATTACTAATGGATTTAAAAAGAATGCCGAAGAAAAAGAGAAGGAGTTAACCACGGGGCATCTTTCGGATATCAGCAAAATTTTATATTTGGAAGTGATCGATACCACTTTTTCTATTGATGGAGTGCTAGGCGCGTTTGCTTTCACGGTTTCCATTCCTTTAATTTTACTTGGTAATGGTTTAGGAGCCGTGGTGGTTCGATATTTTACCGTACATGGCATTAAAACTGTTAAAAAATATCGTTATTTAAAAAATGGCGCTATGTATTCCATTGGCGTTTTAGGCGCAATAATGCTCGCCGAAAGTTTGCAAGCGCATATTCCCAGTTGGTTTTCGCCCGTAATAACTTTTATAGTGGTGGGTGTATTTTTATGGCTTTCTAAAAAAGAATTGCAGGCCAAAAAAATGCTTGTTCAATAGATTTTTGATATAGTGAAACTATCTTATGAAATCAACAATTTTGGAACAATTTGGTTTAAATGAAAAAGAATCGGCGGTGTATTTTGCGGCTTTAGAATTGGGTTCGGCGGCGGTGCAAAAAATTGCCCAAAAAGCCGGCTTAACTGCGACGTGTAATTAACTTTGTCATTTCCTCCGCTGGTTTGAGTACCGGCGGATTTTTTATACAAAAAAATTGCGCCAACAAAAAAATCGCTCTTGACATTTCGTCAACGATTTTTATTTTCCCAACGCTTCTTTAATCTTTTCCACCACTTCTTTTTCCGCCGTTAACAAATTTTTATTTTTTATAGTTATCCGCGCACGTTGCTTGGTGCCTTCGGGATTGAATATTTTTGTGAGCATCAGCGCGTCAAAATTATTTTGTGCTGTCACAATTCCTTCTACGCCCATTTCTGTTTCATACAACAAGACAATAATTTTGGCCTCGGGAGAGTTGGCAATCAGTTCGTCAACCACTTCTGGCAACTCCTGGGCTGTGGCGCCGGATTCATGCAAATCATTTTTTGACAGTGCTGTCCAAACCAAGCCGCAGGCATTATCATTTTTTAAATTACTTAGTGCCTTGCCCCATAATTTTAAAGTGGGCAGGGTGCGACGACGATAAAGTTCAGTGACAATTTTTTCTCTGTCCGCTCCCAAATTTACCAGTTGACTGGCGTTGTGCAAAGTGCGGCCGTTAATGTTGGGCGTGCGAAAACTTTGGGTTTTAACAATCAAGCCCGTTAAAAGTAAAGTAGTAATTTCCGAAGTGATAAAATCCGGCCAGGTTTTTTGCAATAATTCAAAAACAATTTCCGCGCTGGCCATGGCCGAAATATCTATTAGATTTATTGAACCAAAATTTTCATTGGCTGGGTTATGGTCTATGTTAACAATAGGCACTTTGGAAAAGAGATCGGTATTATTTTGATACAGTGTCCCCAGTGATTGCAAATCCGGACAATCCACCGTAAAGATTAAATCAAATTTTAAATCCGTGGTAGCGGTTTTAATGTTTTCGTGAGAAATCAATCCTGTTTTAGGTGTGATATAGACGAATAAATTATCATCTTTAACATCATAACTTAAAGAAGCCAGTTTATTTTTGGATAAATCAACTTTGATGATGAATTTTTGTAGAGGCGAAAGATTAGTGTGAATTTCTTTAAAACCGGGCAGGAAATTGAAGATGGCGGGAGGGGAAAAATTGGGGCTGATTATTTCCGTTTGCTTGTTCATTTTTTTAAGGATTTGCCCTAAGGCCAAGGCTGTGGCTAGGCCGTCGCCAGAGTCATGTCTAAAAACCACCAAAATTTGGCGGGCGCGGTTTATCGCTTCCGTAAGTTGTTTTTCCCTTTCTAAAGCCATAATTACCAGAATAGGTTATAGTATAATAAGGAAGAGAGATTGTCAAATAGGCGTACTAGAATATGTGTGCTAGACGCGAGATTGACATTTTTCAATTATTTTGCTAAGCTCCTTAATAGAAAAACAGTTTTTTGATAAATCAAAGTGAGGAGGGGATCATGCACGGTTTAATCATTGCTCTTTTTGTGGCGATGGGATTGGGTCTGTCCAGTACTGGTTGGGCGTTGTTTTCTTTTTTGACACCTGGCGCCAGGGAGGGAAGTGCCTTTCTGGAAGTGCTGATGAAAATGTGCTTAGTTTTTGGTCTGCCCTTGTTGCTCGTCTCTACCTATTGTCTTTATGGGCCGTTCAGTCAGGCTTTTAAAAGCAATTTCCTTTTTCCGCTGGGGTTATTTTCCTTTACCATGGCTCTTTCCCAGTTTTTGTATATCTTGTGGGAAGCAAGGCAGTTGAACAAGTTTTTGACCATTGCCCCGCTTTTTCAAAAGAGCCAGCCCAATCTTGCTCAAACTACCATTAAGTGGATTAGCAAGACTTTTGTCGTCAGTATCGCGCTAGGGTCTACTTGTTTCGTGTTGGTTTTGGTTGATTTTTTTGTAACCATTATTTAATTGGATAGTGTTTTACGCCCTTGCTTAACAGCAAGGGTTTTTTAATTAAAAAAAGCAACCTGTTGAGTTGCCATTGTTTAGTAAGTCAAGATCTTGCCTTAAAGCGGTTTTTAAGTTAGAATAAAGAGACAAATAAAATTATTATGTATGGAATTGCCAAAAGTTTTTAAACCGGAGGAATTTGAAAAGGAAATTTATAAACAATGGGAGGCGAGCGGAAAATTTGCCTCGTCTAAAGAGGCCAAGGGCGAGCCGTTTTGTATTATAATGCCACCGCCTAATTCCAATGGTTCTTTGCACGTGGGTCACGCGGTTTTTGTGACACTGGAAGATATTATGGTGCGCTATCATAGGATGAAAGGCGAACCGACTTTATGGTTGCCCGGGGCCGATCACGCCGGTTTTGAAACGCAAGTTGTTTATCAAAAAAAATTGGAAAAGGATGGTCGTAATTGGTTTACTATTCCCAGAGATGAATTATACAAAGAAATTTGGGATTTTACGCAAACCAACAAAACGGTAATGGAAGGGCAATTGCGCCGACTTGGTGCGTCTTGCGATTGGACAAAAGAAACTTTTGCTCTGGACCCGGAAATTGTCAAAATCGTCAATCAAACTTTTAAAAAGCTTTACGATGATGGCCTGGCTTATCGCGGAGAAAGAATTATCAACTGGTGTGTGAAACATCAAACTACTTTATCTGATTTGGAAGTGAAGCATGTAGAAAAAGAAGATCCTTTGTATTATATAAAATATGGGCCGATTACTTTGGCCACGGTGCGGTTGGAAACTAAGTTTGGTGATACGGCTATTGCCGTGCATCCTAATGATGAACGCTATAAAGAATATATTGGCCAAGAGGTGGAGATAGAAACTTTAATTGGCAAAACTAAAATAAAAGTTATTGCCGATGAAGCCGTAGATCCCACATTTGGCACGGGCGCGGTAAAAGTGACGCCGGCCCACGATCCAATTGATTATGAAATTTGGCAGAGGCACAAAAATGAAATTCCCGGACCCATAGAAGTGATTGATCAATATGGCAAATTGAATTTGTTAAAGCATTTTCCAGATAATGAGGCGGCTAAAAAATATCATGGTTTAAAGATTGCCGAGGCTAGAAAAGTGATTGCGCAGGATTTGGAAAAAGCCGGCTTGATGGTGAAAATTGATGCTAATTACAAACATAGTGTGGCCACCTGCTATAAATGCGGCAATGTTTTGGAGCCTAGGGTTTTGCCTCAGTGGTTTATTAAAATGAAACCTTTGGCAGAAAAAGCCATGGAGGCGGTTAGAAACGGCGAGGTAAAATTTGTCACGGAAAAATTTGAAAAAATATTTTTTCATTGGCTGGAAAATATCCGCGATTGGAATGTTTCCCGTCAGATTGTTTGGGGGATTCAAATTCCGGTGTGGTACAAGGGTGAAGAAGTTTATGCGGGTGAAGAAGCGCCGAAAGGGGAGGGCTGGGTGCAAGAAACTGATGTTTTTGATACTTGGTTTTCTTCTGGTCAGTGGCCGTTTGCCACTCTGCAAACCACTGGCGATTTTAAAAGGTTTTATCCAACAGCCGTAATGGAAACTGGTTGGGATATCTTGTTTTTTTGGGTAGCCAGAATGATAATGCTGGGAATTTATGTGACTGGCAAAGTGCCGTTTAAAAATGTTTATCTGCACGGACTTGTGCGTGACAAAGACAGACAAAAAATGTCTAAGTCTAAGGGCAATGTAATTGATCCTTTGGGCGTAGTAGAAAATTACGGAGCCGATGCTTTGCGTATGGCTTTGGTGTTTGGAGTTTCCGCTGGTAATGATGTTGTTATTTCCGAAGATAAAATCCGTGCGCATCGCAATTTTGCCAATAAAATTTGGAATGCTTCTAGGTTTGTAATGATGAATTTGGGAGAAAATTTTGTGCCAGCAGAGAAAAATAATGTTGTTAATGAACAAGACAAAGCAATTTTGGAAAGATTAGCCGAGGTGACAAAAAAAGTGACGAAAAATTTAGACGATTTTGATTTTCATTTGGCAGCGGAAGAGGCTTATCAATTTTTTTGGCATGAATTTTGCGATAAATATTTAGAAGAAATAAAACCGCGGCTGTCTGCCGAGGTAAGTGAAGAAGAAAAAAAAGCGGCCAAGCAAACACTTTTCCGCGTTTGGTTAATTGGTATCAAATTATTACATCCTTTTGTTCCGTATGTCACAGAAGCTGTATATCAAATGTCTCCGTCTAAACAAAAGGAATTTTTAATGATTGAAAATTGGCCGGAATAATTTTTATGCCCCTAAGACTTACTCGTAATGAAATCGCTCAACACTGTCAGCATTTTGGCGAACCTGCCAAGGCGAGCGTTAATTAAACAAGAATTAGAAATATGCTTGAAAAAAATAATGGAGAGATAATTTTAAAAAATAAATCGGATATCTTTTTGAAAGAGGCAAAAGAGATTCATTTAATGCCTTTTAAAGAATTGGATTTATATGATAAGGCCTTTGTAGAGGTTGAGTCTTTGATTCATCGTTTGACAGTTGGTCGCAATCAAGAAAATGAGATAGTTTTTTCTTCAATCAAATCAGCCTTAGATAATTTGTTAAAAACAAGAGATTTGAGCCGTCATCTATCTAAAAAAATGAAAGGCTATTTTACCCACGATGCTAAAAATTTTAGAAGGGCGGTTATAGATATGAGCAAACAGATTATTTTGGAAGACATTTGTGAAGATTATTTGAAAGGGAAAGAATTTACCGAACAAGATCTGGAGTATTTGTTGGAAAGGTGGGTTTCCGTAAAAAAGAATTGGGAGGCCTATCGTCTAATAATGGAAGATTTATTTTTAAGAGGAGAGAATCCCGCGGAAGTAATGGTGAGGAATATTGATCAAGAAAAAGACATTGGACGTTTGGTCAAAACTTTGGAATGGCTTTTAGGTGGTTTTGACGGCGGTTTTCACAAAAGCGGTCCTGAATATTTGAATAACAAACCAGAAGTAATTTATAACAATATTACAGCGGAGGAAGCGACAAATTTGAAAATTAAAGCTCCTCACGGTTTGATTTTTAATATTTTGCAGAATTGTTTATCCAATGCTTTAAGATCGGATATAAAAAATATGCAAGATAGTCGAGTGCAATTGATCATTGAAAGAGACGGACAAAATTTGGTTTTTAAATTTTCTGACAACGGAATAGGCATACCCAAAGAAATTCAAGGCAGGATTTTTGATGAAAAATTTTCTACCAAGGAAGAGGCTTTGCGCGGGATAGAAGAAGGGGGCAAGGGTTTGGCTTATGCTGATAAGCGTCTTTTAAAAGTCGGGGGTAATATAGAGGTGATGTCGCCGGATACTGACGGCGGTTGGAACACTACCTTTAAAATTACCGTGCCGATTGTGGGATAATTATAAAATATTTTATATAAAATTATATATGTCAGTTGATACAGACCCTAAAAAAATTGAAGAGATTTTAAAAAAAGGCGTGGAAAATATATATCCCACCAAAGATTTTTTAAAAAGTTTGCTACAATCGGGCAAACAATTAAAAATCTATACCGGCTACGATCCAACTGCCGCCACTTTACATATTGGCCACGGAATTACTTTATTAAAATTGCGCCAGTTTCAAGATTTAGGACATAAAATAATAATGCTGATTGGTGATTTTACCGGGATGATTGGTGATCCGACGGACAAAACGGCAGTGCGTAAAAAATTAACCCGTGAAGAAGTTTTAAACAATTGTAAGAATTATCAAAAGCAGGCTTCGGCAATTTTAGATTTTGAAGGAAAAAATGCGGCGGAAATAAAATATAATAACGAGTGGCTTGGTAAAATGAATTTTGCTGATATTTTGGAATTAACTGCGCATTTTACCGTACCCAGACTTCTGGAGAGGGATATGTTTCAAGAACGTTTGAAAAAAAATGAAACTATTTATCTTCATGAATTTTTATACCCTGTAATGCAAGCTTACGATTCCGTAGCTATGGACGTGGACGGCGAAATTGGGGGCAATGACCAAACTTTTAATATGCTGGCCGGACGGGATTTAATGAAAGAATTAAAAAATAAAGAAAAGTTTGTTTTAACAATGAAATTACTCGCAGATAACAGCGGTGTAAAAATGGGTAAAACCACCGGTAATATGGTGGCGTTATCCGATACGCCGGAGGAAATGTTTGGCAAAATAATGAGTTGGACCGATGGCATGATTTTGGGCGGATTTGAGATGTGCACGGAAATGCCTGTTTTAGAAGTTAAAGATATTGAAAAAGAATTGAAAGCAGGTGCTAATCCTAAAGATTTAAAAATGCGTTTAGCGGGTGAGATTGTAAAAATGTATTATGGGGAAAAGTTGGCTGTTGAAGCGCAAGAGCATTTTGTAAAAACTTTTACTAAAAAAGAAGTGCCGGAAGAAATGATGGAAATTAAAGTGACTGATAAAAATATCTTAGCAGTTTTAGTGGCTGCCGGTTTTGTTAAAAGCAAAAGCGAAGCGCGGCGGGTAGTGGAACAGGGCGGCGTGCAAGTTAATAATCAAAAAATAGATTCCATTGAAATGGATGTAAAGAGCGGCGATATGGTGCAAAAAGGAAGCAGGTTTTTTGTAAAGATTAAATAACAATTATGTTGGAGGAAATTAAACAACAAATCATTGAACTTCTCAAAGATGGTGGAGTAAGTGGAGAAATTGAATTAAAAAAACCACCTCAACCAGGAATGGGAGATTTTTCATTTGGTTGTTTTGGTAAAACAGAACATCTAGGGATCAATCAAATTTTTGAATTGGCTAATAAATTGAATAATTTGACTAATAAAGATTCCATAATAGAAAAAGTTGAGGCAAGCGGGCCTTATCTTAATTTTTTTCTTAATCCGGCTATGGTAGCGGAGTTGGTTTTACCCCAAATCAAAAAGAAAAAAAATAAATATGGGCAAGGTACGGCCAAGAAAGGTGAGCAAATTTTAATTGAGTATCCTTCCAATAACACTCACAAAGAAATACATGTGGGTCATTTAAGAATAATGTGCTTGGGTAATGCCTTGGCCAATTTATATGAAGCCGCCGGTGCCAAAGTGATTAGGGTTAATTACATCAATGATTTTGGAGCGCACGTGGCCAAGTGTTTATGGGGCTTAGTTAATTTGCACAAAGGAGAAAAACCGCCAGCTGATAAGCAAAAATGGTTGGGACAAATTTATGCCGAAGCCAGTAATTATTTAAAAGAAAATCCGGAACAAGCTGAAGAATCTAAAGCAATGCTGAAAATGCTTGAAGCCAAAGACAAAAAGATTTGGAAATTATTTTTGCAGACCAGGCAATGGAGTTTGGATGGTTTTAAAAATATTTTTGCAGAACTTGAGGTAAAGCATAAAACAGTTTTTTATGAAAAAGACGTTAAAGACTTGGGACAAAAAGTGGTTGACGAGCTTTTACAAAAGGGAATTGCCAAAGTAGGGGAGGGTGGGGCGATTATTATTGATTTAGGAAGTTTTGGTTTGGATGTCGCCCTTATCAGAAAAAGCGATGGTGCCGGTTTGTATTTAACCTCGGATTTAGGATTAGCCAAGGTCAAGGCCAAGAAGTTTTCCAAAATTACCGGTAGTATAAATTTAACCGGTACAGAACAGAAATTTTATTTTCAACAATTATTCAAGATTTTGGAACTCAGCGGATTTAAATATAAGATGTCTCACGTGGCTTGCGAATTAGTCGCTTTACCTGGTGGAGAAAAAATGTCTTCGCGCGCCGGCAATGTGATTTTATATGAAACGGTACGCGATGAAGCCTTGCGCGCGGCCAAAGAAGAAACAAAAAAACGACATCCGGAATGGTCGGAGGCTAAATTGGATAAGACGGCCAAAGCCTTAGCCTTTGGCGCTTTAAAATTTAGCATGATAAAAGTTGGTAGCAATCAGACAATTGCTTTTGATATTAAAGAAGCAATTTCTTTTGATGGTTTTACCGCTCCTTATTTGCAATATAGTTTGGCCAGAATGAATAGCCTTTTAAAAAAAGTAAAAATAAATTTAAAAACAAGTTATTCTTTGTTGATTTCCGATTTTGAAAAAAAATTAATTTTGAAAATGGCCGGTTTGAACGGGGCCATTATTGTAGCAGGGGAAAGGCAGGATCCTTCACAGCTCGCCAAATATCTCTATGAGCTGTGTCAGGATTTTAGTAATTTTTATGAAAATTGCCCGGTCTTGAAAGCCGAAAGAAGTGAATTAGTGGCGGCGCGTTTGGAATTAGTAAGAATGGTGAGACAGGTTTTGGAAAATGGTCTGTTCATTTTAGGAATTCCAATTATAAAAGAGATGTAGGTCTTTGAAAGTCCCTGTGGACAAATCCCAGACAAATCCCTGCTCTTGACAAATTGTGATATATTAAGTAGGATAATCTGTTGCGTTCCAAGTTGGGTATGCAATAATTGTTCTTAAACATAGGGAGGAAGCGATGGAAACTGCACCAGTTACCAAGAGATTTGTGGTGTTTTTGTCTCAGCTCCGTGAAGAGCCTCACAATACCGATATTCAGCTTGCTCAGATGACGATGAAAATGAAAGAGCAAGCCGAAAGAGATGGGTTTTTCTGGTGGTCCCCTAAGACAGAAATTTTGGGGGTGGATTTCCAGATTCTTCTTATTGACAGGCGGCCTTTGCAGTTTTTGCGCTATCGCGAAGAATCACTAGATTTGATCAAGCGCGCCATGCGTGCCGCCAAGAAAGTTGGCGCAACCGATATTGGTCTGGGTTCGCTGGTGGCTTCGGTTTCTCACAGCGGACAGGATTTGGTGGAAGAGGCGGATCAGTTGGGTCTGAGGCTTGATCATGGTGATGACATGAGCATGGCTTTGGCTTACAGTGCCGCCAAGAAACTGGGTAATCTGGGCTTGCCTTTGCAAAGGGTTTGTCTTGGTATCGTAGGCGCCGCTGGACTCATGGGCGCTGGTTTTGCCAGGCTCATGGCGAGCGAAGTTAACAGCATGGTTCTGGTAGTAAGAGATCCTGAAGATCCAAAAGTGACAGGACTGGTAGATGATTTGCAAAGGATTAATCAGCTTCTTTTGGTAACCATTTCCAAGGATTTCACTGCCTTGCGTCAGGGTGGCTGTGAGTTGATTTTTACCGCTCACTCTTCTCCTGAGAGCAGGATTCTGCCAGAACATGTAACACCGGCTGCTTTTGTCTTGGATGCTTGTATTCCGCCAGCCGTCAGAGAGGAGGACTTTCTTGGCTGGCCTGTTTCCATTCTGCCTGTGGGTTGCGGGGTTTTGCCTAAGGCCATTGCACCTAGGGGTATAGGTGTTGATCTCGGTATGGGTCAAGATGAAAATAACGGGAGAACCACTTATGGTTGTATGCTTGGTTGCATCTTGTCAGCATCAGTTTTATCTACCAAGCACAACATTAAGAGTATTGACCCGCCAGTGTCGCAATATCTTTTGAAACAGGGTGCGTTGAATGGCATTGCCCATCAACCTTTCCCGCAGAGTGAAATGGCCATCGCGGAAAAACTGCGCACGCTTTACATTCATTAAGGCAAACAATCAACTCAGGGATAGGTCGCAAGGCTTATCCCTTTTTTTATGATATAATAATGTTTGATTCAATTTTTTTATGTTTGACCTCGGCACAATTTTACCGCTTGTCTGCGCCATTTTTGTGGCCATTTTGGCTTGGTTTGTTTTTTATGAAAATCCGCGCTCGCCGCTTAACCGCCTTTTTTTGGCTTTTTGCGTGGCGATGATTTTTTGGCTGGTGGGCACCTTCATGATGTTTCTAAACAAAAATAATGAGGTGGCGGCTGTTTGGTGGGACAGATTCGTTTATTTAGGGGTTTCTTTAATGCCCGCCTTAATGCATCATTTTAGTTTGGTGTTTACCAATAACAAGGGTCAAAGAAAAATTTTGATTTTTACTTATTTAGTATCCATTTTTTTTCTTTTAGTCAGCCGCACTCCTTATTTTGTTGATGAAATCTATCGTTATAGCTGGGGAGCTCACACTCAAGCCAGAATTTTGCATCACTTTTTTTTGCTCTTTTTTTATTGGGGTGTACAAATTTTTATCATCAATATTTGGCGAGCGTATAAAAACAGTCAAGATAAAAAATTTAAAACTCAAGCCGTTTACGTGGTTTTGGCTTTTTCCGTTGTAATGTTTGTGGGCGGCACAGCTTATCTTTCGGCTTACAACATTGATATTCGTTACCCTTTTTCTTATTTTTCCGGCCTGGCTTTTCCTTTTATTTTGGCCTATGCCATTACTCAGCATCATTTGCTTGGTGCCAAAGTTATTCGTACGGAAATTTTTATCGCCTCAATCCTTTTTTTAATTATCATCGGGTTATTTTTATCTAAATCAATTTGGGAAATTGTTTTCCGTTCCTTGTTTACTTTAACTGTGGCTTTTTTAGGTTGGCTTTTAATTCGTACCATTAAAGAAGAAGTTGACAAGAGGGAAGAAATGCAAAAATTGGCTGCCAAAGTAGAGGAGGCCAATAAATCTTTAATTGTTTTGGATAAAGCTAAAAGTGATTTTTTATCTATTGTCGCCCATCAATTACGCACCCCCTTAACTATTATTGGTGGCTACATTTCCTTGTTAAGAGAAGGAGCCTATGGCAAGGCCGATAAAAAAGTTGATGAAGTTTTTTCCGCCATTGATCAGAATAATAAAAAATTAAATCAACTGGTTGATGAATTTTTGGATATCACCAGGCTAGAAGAACAAAGGTTGCAATATGTATCTAAAGATTTGGATTTAAGAAAAGTAGTAGAAGCGGTGATTGAACGTTTAGCGGAAACCGCCAAAACAAAGAAGATTAAAATTATTACTAATCTGCCTGATGAGCCGGTGAAGATTTTTGGCGATGAGGAAAAACTCACTCATGTTTTTGATCATTTAATTGATGATGCTATTAAGTATGGACTTTCTAAAGATGTGCAATTAAGAATGATGGAAGATGGTGAAGGAGTTTTAACACAAATTAAAGATCAGGGTATTGGCATAGAAGAGGCCGATTTGGCTAATTTGTTTCAAAAGTTTTACCGCACCAATAATGCAAAAGCGGTTGATGCTAATGGTGTTGGTTTAGGTTTGTTTTTGTGCCGTAAATTTGTGGAAGCCCATAATGGCTCAATTTGGGTGGAATCCTCCGGGGTTAACCAAGGCTCCACTTTTAATATTTGGCTTCCTTTAAAACCTTAGATTTTATTTTATGCAGTGGCAATTTGTCTTCATTAGTTTAATTATTTTTTTCACTGTGGGGGCGGGCGCTTATTTTATTAAACGCTACAAATTCGCCACTCATTTTCAGGCTTTTGGATGGATTTTAGTTTCGGCCGCCTTGTGGTCCTTGGGAATGATTGGGTTTTTGGTAGCCCAAACAGATTCTTTGGCTCTTTTTTGGTTAGAAGTGGGCCATGTGGGGGGACTGTGGATTGGTTTGTGGCTGTTTTATTTTGCCTATGTTTTTCCGCCCAGTCGTCCGCGTCCGCATTTTTTGTTGCGTTGGCTTTTAGGTTTTGGTTTTATTTTTTCTATTTTTTTGCTTTGGCCGGGAAATTTATTAATAGGTATCACTCATGCCAGTTGGGGACGCGATGCTTTTTTTGTTTCGGAAAGTGTGCAATTATTTTCTGCCGCCCTCCTTTGTTTTTGGCTCTTTGGCGTGGCAATTTTTTACAAAAGATATAAAAAAGCCGAAGACAAAATTTCTCGGCGTCAACTGGCTTACATTTTTTGGGGGGTTATTTTAGGCAGTTCCCCGGGATTGGTTTTTAATGTTTTTTTAACCAATCCTTTGGCTGGACAGCAATCGCAATATTTTTGGCTTGGTCCCATATCCGGAGTTTTAATCGCCATTGCCATCAGTTTTGCTTTGTATAAAAATTATCTTTTTCATCCTAAGGTTTTAATCGGTGAAATTTTTGCTTTTTGTTTGGTTTTGTTTGCCGCAGGGAGCATGCTTTTTGCCGGTTCCATTGTGGAAACCATTTGGCAATTTATAATTTTAGTATTTACGGCAATTTTTGGGTTTTTTTTGGTGCGCAGTATTCTACAAGAGGTTCAAAGGTTGGAAAAAACTCGGGAATTGAAAAAACTTTTAGACGATGCCAATTGGAAACTTAAAGAATTGGAACATTCCAAAAATGATTTTTTGTCTATTGCTTCCCACCAATTGCGCACCCCGCTGTCTGTTATTAAAGGATACATTTCTCTTTTAAGTGATGGCGATTATGGCGAATTGGATAAAAAAACTACCCCGATTTTAAATAATATTGCTTACAGTATTGAAAGGTTAATGCATTTAGTCGATCAATTTTTAGATTTAAGCCAGATTGAAAGCGGTAAGATGCAATTTGAATTTACGCGGACGGAAATGAACATTTTAATTGAACACGTGACTAACGAATTAAAATCGCGTTTGCCTTCTAAAATTAAAATGAGTTTTGTCAACGAGGCCAAGAATAAAGTTTTTGCCGAAATGGATGGAGATAAAATAGTTAATGTTATTTTTAATTTTGTAGATAATGCTATCAAATATACGGAAAAGGGGACTATTAAAATAATTCTGCGGGATTTAGGCGACAAGGTTGCCGTAAGCGTAGTGGATACCGGCATTGGGCTTAGTGTAGAAGACAAAGAAAAGGTTTTTTCCAAATTTTTTAGAAGCAAAGACGTTTTAACTGCGGTGGGTCGCAGTGGTACCGGACTGGGATTGTATATCGCTGCCAAATTTGTGGCTGGCCATAAAGGAGATATTTGGTGTGATAGTTTGGGCAAAGATAAAGGTAGCGAATTTGGTTTTAGTGTGCCCGTAAAACAAGAGCTTAAAGCCACTCAAGTGGCGGCTTAATGGGTTTTTCGTCAGGCCTTAAAATAAGTTTGACAGTTAAGGTTTTTTGAGCTAAAGTAAATCTACTTTAATCTACTAATAATTCATATCTAAATATGACTGACAAATACGCAGAAAAAGTAGGAGGCGATGTAGAAACAATTGTAGGTCCTTCCGTAAAAGTAGAAGGCGACTTTGTTTCCGAGGGTAATGTAATTATTGAGGGTCAAGTTAACGGCAAAATCAAAACTGCCAAACAACTGCGTGTGGAAGAAGGGGCTAAGGTTAATGCGGATGTGATAGCCGACAGTGCTGTGGTGGCTGGAGAGGTAAAAGGCAATATGCGTTTGGCTACAATTTTAGAATTAACTCCTACTGCTAAAGTTTTTGGCGATGTCACCACTAAAACACTAATTGTATCTGCCGGCGCTATTTTGCAAGGCCATACTTTAATGGATGAGAGTGAAAAAGGCAAAGGCAAACCCGGAAAAAAATCTGAAGGATATGATGAAGCCGGCCTTGAAACCGCTTAAAAAAAATTTTCTTAATCCGGAAAAGGCCAGAAAAGAATTGCAGAGTTTGGTGAACGGAGGAATGCAAAGGAATGGTGTTGCCAGACGTATAAAAAGCGTTTTGCCACCCGCTAATTTAAACTACGGGCTGGATAAAAAAAGCAGTAATAGTTACATTTATCTTTACGATACCTACGTTCAAGATCCGGAGTATAAAAACATTATTGCCAACATAGAAAAAAGGTTGCGTGATTTTGAGATTTTTGGTAAGACTATTAAATTGTCTTCTTTTACTAATCCCAAGGTTTTAATAGAAGATGAGATGCGTCATGGCTCCAGTACTGTGGTAATGGTAGGAAATGATGATACTTTTATCAGGATTTTGTCCCGGGCGGCAGATTTAAATGTCACCTTTGGTTTTATTCCTGTGGGCCAAAAAAGAAATCATTTTGCCGAGGTTTTGGGAATGCCTTTAAATGAAAAAGCCTGTGAAGTTATTTCGGCGCGCAAGATTGAGAAATTGGATTATGCCACTATTAATGAAAAGTTTTTTTTCATTTGTTATTTGTTTATTCCTTCCGCCAAATTAAGGGTGCAGTGCGATGAAAATTTTACTGCTGACTTGCGTCAAGAAAAATTTGAAGTGGCTATAGCCAATCTGTTACCTCCGCCATTTGAAAGTCAGCGTTTTCATTTGCATCCGCAAGACGGCCAGATGGAGATATACTTTAGGCCGACCGGGGGCGGGCTTTTGTCCAGTTTGATGGCTAGTAAAAAGAAAAAGAAAATCAGTACTTTCTTTTTTAAGAAAATTTTGTTAAAAATGGAAAAGCCGGCTTTGGTGGTGGCAGATGGTCGCGAAAGCAAGGAGGCTATGATTTCTATTGAAATTAATAAAAAAAAGTTAGCCATGATTGTGGGGAAAAATAGACAATTTTGATTTAGGAGAAAATAATTTAGGGGCAGTTAGCTCAGTTGGTTAGAGCGAACGGTTTACATCCGTTAGGTCATAGGTTCGAATCCTATACTGCCCATTAAAAGACTCTGTTTTTAACAGGGTCTTTTAAAGTTTAAAACTCTTGACTAAAAAGCAATTTTATATCATAATATTGTTCTGTTGTTGAATGTTGTTCCTTTTACCTTTTAATTGGAGTCTTAAAAATGGCAGAAACGTCTTTAGTTGATCTGCGTTTGGTTGAACAACTGCGCCAAGATGTCATTTTGCGGAATTTTGACGTTGTTAAAAGTCAAGATCCCGGACGCATGGTGATTGTTGACTGTGCGGATGGATCACGCAAACTGGAATTGCTTTTGCACCACTATAATCTGGCTCAGACTGCCGGTGATGTGGCTATGGATGAATGCGTTTTTCATGATCCGTCCTTGAACGGCGGCGGGTTGCTTTTGCATCCCGAATCTCCTTTGATTAAGCCTCATTTGCGCCAACATCTTACTTTGCTTGATAGTATTGAAGGAGGTGTTCATTTTAAGAATCTTGATGGCAATGGCGCCCGGCCGTTGATTTTGATTTACGCTCATACGCCCTGTGCCGCCGCCACGGCTTATAGGTTGAATATTGTTGAACAAATGCAGTGGATTGTCAGAGCCAAACAGTATCTTAAGGAATTGCACCCCAATTGGCGGGTTCTCTGCATGGTTCATGTTTTAAAGTCCGGTCAACCTAGCGCTAAGGAAAAAAGAGGGCAGTATGCCAGTTATGTTTTTTCCAGCCGGGCTTTTTTGCGGTGGTTCTCCCGATTTTCTCTTTAGTACCTTGATTGTTTAATCAGTCACCTTACAACCGGCACCAACGCCGGTTGTTTTTATTGACCAGAATTTATTTTTTTGTTATTATAGGCTTAAAGAATTACAACCTGCGCGCGAGTGGTGAAATGGTATACACGCAGCCTTGAGGTGGCTGTGGGGGCGACCCCGTGGAGGTTCAAGTCCTCTCTCGCGCACCAATATATTTATGAGAATTTTTTGGATTTTAGGTTTACCCATTGGTGCAATTTTTATCATGTATACAGAATGGTTCATTACTAATTTTGGCTTAATTGATTGGGCTGAGGAAAAATTTGGTTCCTCCGGCGGTACTCGCACTTTTTACAAATTATTCGGTCTCGGTATCATTATTATTTCTTTATTGGGTGTTTCCGGTGCTTTGGGTGGAATTGTTTTGGGGCTTTTTGGTGGTTTATTCAGAGGGTTTTCTAATTAGCATTTGTATCACCCTAGGGCTTAGCCCAAAGGATTTTCAATCATAATTTAATTATATGATTTTAGAATCATCCGGCGGCAGTAAGTTAATTGATCCCAATTTTGTTTTACAAAAATTAGGGCTTAAAGAAAAAATGATCGTGGCTGATTTGGGGTGCGGCGCTGTGGGACATTTTGTTTTTCCCGCTGTTAAAATGGTGGGCAAAGAAGGTCGGGTTTATGCTGTAGACATTCAGCGCTCGGTTTTGGAGAATATAGAAAAACGCGCTGAACTGGAACATTTTGAAAATATTGTTGGAGTGTGGAGCGATTTGGAACGCTTAGGAGCGGCTAAAATACAAAGTGAAGCTGTTGATGCGGCGTTTTTAATCAATACTTTGTTTCAAAATAAAGACAGAGTCGCCATTTTAAAGGAAGCGCGGCGGCTACTAAAAATTGGTGGTCGGCTGATGGTGGTGGATTGGATGTTAACCGATGCACCTTTTGGTCCGCCGGTAGAAGGACGAGTTGATCCTTTTTGGGTGGAAAAGACAGCTGATGATTTGGGTCTAGCGTTAAAAGAAAGATTTTCTGCCGGTAAATATCATTACGGTTTAATTTTTGAAAAATAATTTCAATTATTGTTTATGTATTCTATCAAAAATATTTTTTCTCTCTCTTATTGGTTTAGCCAAACTCCCTTGCTTGGCTCGGCGGCTTTTTGGGTTATGTTAATTATTTTTGGTTTGTTTTTGCTGGCCGCTATTATTTTAAAAGTTTTATCACAAAGTCCGCACTACGATGTTTTTGCGCGCCGTGGTCTTAAAAAAATTTCTAGGTTGCTGGGGTGGATGGGAGTGTGGGGTTTAATTATTGTTTTTTTCCGTTATGAATTTACACCTATTTTATCGCGTCGTTTTATGCTGGGATTGTGGATTATCGGTTTGGTTGTCTGGCTGGTGTTTATTGTTAAATATTTTTTAAAGATTGTACCTAAACGAATGGCGGAAAAGTTGGAAAAAGAAAGATTAAATAAATATTTGCCGTAAAAATAATAAGGGGGATTATGTATACTCAAAAAATTGGGCGCTATGGAGAAAATTTAGCGGCCAGATTTTTAGTTGGCAGGGGTTTTAAAATTTTGGACCGTAATTGGCGCACGCGTTATGGTGAGTTGGATATTATTGCTCAAAAGGGAGGGGTGATTCATTTTGTGGAAGTGAAAACTAGGACGGGTTTAGGCAGTGGGGAACCGGAAGAAGCTATTAGTTATTTTAAAATGCGGCGTTTGCAAGGCGCGGCGCGAAGTTTTTTGCTTTTACACAATTTAGCCGAGGTTGCCTGCCAATTTGACTCTTTAGCTGTAGTTTTAAATTTAAAGGCCCAAAAAGCCAGGGTAAGATTGATAGAAAATATTGTATTTTAGATACAACTATTGACAGACAGGCCGGAATTTGCTATAATATCTTTAGAAACTAGTTTAATCATTAAACTAGTCTTTTTTTTAAATCAAATTTAAGATATACTTAAATAAATAATTTAAAGGCCTTTTTGGCCTATCTATCATTTATGTCTTCACCTATTGCCCAGGCTATCAAACAAATTTGCGACGAGAAAAAAATTTCTTATGAAGCGGTTTTAGATACTATCCAAGCGGCTCTGGCTGCCGCTTATCGCAAGGATTTCGGCGAAAAAAATCAAAATGTCCAAGTGGAATTTAATCCTGAAACCGGTGAAATGAAGGCTTTTGATGTAAAAACAGCGGTGGCCGATGTGGATTTGGAAGCGGAGGCCGCAGAAATAGAAAAATTAAAAGAAGACTATGCCGCCAAAGTTAAAGAAGCAGAAGATAAGGGCGAGCCGATTCCCGAAATGGAGCCGGTTAAACGTTTTAATCCTAAGACCGAATGGATGATTAGCGAGGCTAAAAAAGAATATCCTAAAGCCAAATTGGATGAGGTAATCAGAAGGCCTTTGGGAATTCCGGCGGCTTTTGGCCGCATGGCTGCGCAAACCGCCAAGCAAGTGATTATTCAAAAGTTGCGCGAAGCCGAAAGAGAAAATATTTTTGGTGAGTTTAAAGGACGCGAAGGAGAAATTGTAATTGGTACGGTAGGTCGTCGTGAAGGACGCAATGTCATTATAGATTTGGGTCAGGCCAACGGCGTTTTACCTCCAGAAGAGCAGGTGACTGGTGAAAGATACAACCCGGGCAATCGCATCAAGGTTTATGTTTTGTCAGTGAATATGTCTGTACGCGGACCGGAAATTAAAGTTTCTCGCGCTACTTCGGAAATGGTTAAAAAGATTTTTGAAATGGAAATTCCGGAAATTGCCAGTGGCGTAGTGGAAATTAAAGGCGTAGCGCGCGAGGCCGGCTCTCGTTCCAAAGTAGCGGTTTACACCAAAGAAGAAAATATTGATCCGATTGGCTCTTGCATCGGCCAGCGCGGCGCTAGAATTCAAACTATTATTGCGGAATTGGGCGGAGAAAAAGTTGATATTGTTTTGTATGATGATAATACCGGCAATTTTATCGGCAATTCTTTATCGCCGGCTAAATTTTTGTCCGTGGAATTAAATGAAGCGGAAAAATCCGCTTTGGTAAAAGTGACTCCCGATCAGTATTCCTTGGCTATTGGTCGCGGCGGACAGAATGTTCGCTTGTCTTCCAAATTAACCGGCTGGCAAGTGATTGTGGAGCAAGTTGGCGCAGAAGCTCCGGCTGAAGAAGTTGTAGCAGAAGATGTGCCAATAGAAGAAATTGTGTCAGAAAAGGAGTCCGAAAAAAATTTAAAAGAGGCCGACGCTAAAGAAAGTTCTCCGACAGAAGAAAAAGCAGAAGAGACAGAAGCAAAAGAAGTCGCGGAATAATTAACATAATTTATTTATTTTATGCTTTCTTCTTTATTCCATTCAATCATTTATCAGCCAATTTTTAACATTTTGATTTTTCTTTACAATGTAATTCCCGGTCATGATTTTGGTGTAGCTATTATTATCATTACGGCTTTAATTCGTGTAATTTTGTGGCCGTTGTCCAATAAATCCATCCGGGCGCAAAAATCAATGCAAGGCCTTCAGCCCAAAATTAATGCTTTAAAAGAACAGTACAAAAATGATAAACAAAAATTGGCGCAAGCTACGATGGAATTGTATAAAACAGAAAAGATCAACCCTTTTGCTTCTTGTCTGCCCTTGATTATTCAACTGCCAATTCTGATTGGTTTTTATTGGGTATTGAGTGCCGGGTTAAAATCGCAAAATTTTGAACTGCTTTACCCTTTTGTCCATAACCCCGGCACCATAAAAACTTTGGCTTTTGGCTTTTTAGATTTAAGCCACGCCAATATTATTTTGGCCGTACTGGCCGGCGCCGCGCAATTTTGGCAAACTAAAATGTTGCCGATGCAACCGCCTGTTGTTAAAGGAACGGGCAGCAAAGACGAAGGTATGGCCGCTATGATGAATAAACAAATGCTATATATGATGCCGCTTATGACTGTTTTTATTGGCGCTGGTCTCCCTGCCGGTCTTACTTTGTATTGGCTCGTCACCACGCTTTTAACCGTTTTGCAACAAATAATTGTCTTTAAGAAAAAAGATGTTACTCTCATTACCACAAATTAAAAATTTGCCGGTTTTTACCAAGAACAAAATTAAATTGGGTATTATAGTTGATTTGGAATTAGATACGGACAGTCAAAGTGTTTTGCGCTACTTTGTTCAAAAGGGTCAAATTTTGGGACGTTTGCAAGAGCCTTTAATTATTCATCGTAGTCAGGTTATTTCTCTTACTCCAGAAAAGATGATAGTGGAAGATAATGTCGGTGAAGAAAAAGCAGAAGAAAAGAACAGCGCTTTTTATGAATCAACAGCTGCCAATTATTAAAACCCTGTCTTTTTTTTCCATTTTTCAACAACCCCTTACTTTGTTAGAGCTTAAGGAGAATCTCTTTTGTTCCGCCAAAACAGACTTGTCTCAATTAAGAAAAGATTTGGATGTTCTTATAAAAAAAGGAGCCGTAGGAACTACCAACGGTTTCTTTTTTTTGTCTCCAGACGAGTCGTTGGTTTCCCGTCGTCTTCAAAAAATTTTTTGGGAATTGCCCAAATGGCAAATTGCTCAAAAAGCCGCAACAATTTTAAATTTGGTGCCTTTTATTAAATTAGTGGCCGTGTGCAATAGTTTGGCCTTTGGCACCAGTAGGGAAGAAAGTGATATTGATTTTTTTATTGTGGCTAATCGCGGCCATGTTTGGATTGTGCGTTTTTTAGCTAATTTATTCTTACGTCTTTTTGGTTTGCGTACTTTTAAAAGTAAAATGACTAATCGTATTTGTTTAAGTTTTTTTGTTGACACGAATCATTTAAATTTACAGGCTTTAACCTTGCCTAATAAAATTGATGTTTATTTGCATTACTGGATTGCTTCTCTTATTCCTTTAGTTAATCGCAATAAAACTTTAGAAAAATTTTGGCAAGATAATTTTTGGATTAAAGAAAATTTAGCCAATTGGAATGAGGAGGGCAGGACTTGTGATTATCGTTTAATTAAAGAAGATTCTTGGTTAAGAAAGATTGGAAGCTTGGCAGAGTATTTTTTGGCGGGAGAATTAGGGAGTATTTTAGAGAATTTTTTACGCCTAGTACAAATGGAAAAAATTAACAGTAGACTGAGTTGGAAGAGGCATAATAAAAATGATATTGTAATTAAGGAAGGATTTTTAAAATTTCATACCCCGGATAAAAGAGAAGGGTATTATAATTTGTGGCAAGAAAAATTTTCCTCCGGGGTAGAATAAATTATCCGGCGTGTTCAAAAAGCAATTTTAACTAAATGACCAAGCTCTATAATTTTTTAATTTATCTTTTTATATTTTTACTGCCTTGGCAAACCAGGCTCATTTTGCGCCGCGGTTTTTTAAATGGGGCTGTTTGGGAGTATGGCATTATAGGCATTTATGCCGAGGAAGTTTTGTTGTGGTTGATTTTGTTGGCAGGAATTTTAAATAAGAGGAAAAAAAATAATTGGTTAGGTTTTTTAAAAAATAATCGAGTACCAATTTCAGCTTTGGCAATTTTATTATTTGTTTCCGGTATTGTTTCCGGTGATAAATTGGTTTTTTTTCAACAAGCTTTGCATCTTTTAGAAGCTGGGGCTTTCTTTATTTTGCTCAGTAGTGGAGCTATTAATAATTTAAAAGCCGCTTATTGTTTTGTCTTAGGTCTACTTCCGGCGGCCTTTTTGGGCATCTATCAATTTTTATCTCAAAATACTTTTGCCAGCCGCTATTTGGGTTTAACTGTGCATCATTCCGGAACTTTAGGCACGGCAGTTTTAGAAAATGGCGGACGCTGGCTTAGAGCCTATGGTACTTTTACCCACCCCAATGCTCTGGGCGCTTTCCTGGCACTTGGCCTAATAATCTGTTTTCTTTTAATTAAAGAAAGGAATGATGTTGTCGGGGTATTTAAAAAAAGTGGTGCCGGAATATTATTTTTTAATTTTATTTTTCTTGCCGCTTTATTTTTTTCTTTTTCCCGCTCGGCCTGGCTGGCCCTGGCCGTGTCTTTATTTTTTTGGTTTTTTAGAGTGATAAAAAAAAATTTTTCTCCTTTTATCCGTCGGCGTTTAATTTTGAATTTCAGTTTTAGTTTAATTTTTTTAGCGCTTCTTTCTGTAATCTTTCTGCCTCTTTTAAGAAATAGGGTAGAAGTTACCGGACAACTGGAAGAGTGGTCTAAAATCCAAAGATTAAATGGCTACACGGAATCTTATCAAATTTTTAAAAATAATATCTTTTGGGGGACGGGTTTGGGAAACTATACCCTGGTTGCCGCTCAAAAGTTTTCTTTAATTGACAAAACCAGCGGTTACCAGCCCGTACACAATGCTTTAGTTTTGGTTTTTATAGAACTAGGAATCACAGGAACTATTTTATTGATTATTTTTTTGTTTTTTTTATTAAAGAAAAATAAATTAGGCGGAGAAATTTTATTGTTTTTTTTAATTTTAAGTTTGTTTGATCATTATTTATGGAGTTCTTTTAGCGGTTTGATGCTGTTGGCTTTAGGATTGGGGGTGTGGAATTTTGGGGGAGAAGGTGTCTTGGGTGAACCGTCTGATTTTATGAAAAATAATTATTTTAAAAAAATCTTTAATTCTATTTTAGAAAAATTGTCTTATTTTTTTAATTTCCCGCTTTCTAAACCCAAGGGTAGCGATTTAATCATCACTTATAATTGCAATTTTAGGTGTAGTCACTGTGATATCTGGAAATGTGCGGAAAGAAATGAGTTAAACACGGTAGAATGGAAAAAAATCATCAGTGATTTAAGAAAATGGGTTGGTCCGGGCTATTTAATTAGTCTGGGCGGAGGAGAGCCTTTGATTAGGCCGGACATTCTGGAGATTTTAAATTTTTTAAAGATCAATGATTTTAGAGTTATTTTGGAAAGTAATGGTTATTTGATTAATAAAGAAATGGCGGCCAAAATTGTAGCTACGGGAATTGAAGAAATTAGAATTTCTTTATACAGTTTTGATCCGGCAATTCATAATAGCCTGCGGCAGATTCCTTGGGCTCACGAAAAAGCCAAGGAAGCGATTCTTGATTTGGCCGAGGCCAAACAAAGACAGGGGAGCCAAATGAAAATTTGTTTGGGGGTCTTGCTCAATGAAAAAAATATAGGGGAAGATGCTAAAAAATTAGTCAGTTTTGCCCGGGCCAATGGTTTTTTTGTTAACATCCAAGCTTTGGATGAAAATTTTAAGGGCGATTACGCGCAGGAGAATTGGTTTATAAATGATCCCTTATGGCCGCAAAAGCCAGAGGCCGTAAAAGATTTTTTTAATTGGCTTATTAAACAAAAAAGAAATGGCGCTTTAATTACCAACTCGGTTAAAAATTTGTTATCTTTTGAAGAATATTTTTTAAATCCCGGTAAAACTGTGGCTTGGCCTTGCCACTTGGCTTATCGCACTTTTAATTTTGATCCTGCGGGCCGTCCGTTTTTTTGCTATAAAACCGGAATTACTTTCGCTTCTTTGAAAGATAAGGCACCAGAAGAATTGTGGCGGAGTGCCAATTTAGAAAACAAACGCTGTTTAGTTAAAAATTGTTCCAAAATCTGCCGCCTCCGTGCTTATTATAGAGATAATTTAGTAGATAAAATTAAAGGATGAAAGAGTGGGATTGGGAGGTGTCTGCGGGCCACTGTCTGCGGGCCCTTGACGATTCTTTCTTTTTGTTATAAAATACAGACAGGTAGATCTTAGCACTCTAATAATTAGAGTGCTAAATTATCTCCATTAACTTATTAATAATTAATTCAAGAGACTATGAAAAATCTCAGACCATTAAACGATCATGTGATCGTGGAAGCGGTGGCGGGTAAAGAAGAGGCTACTCGCGCGGGCATTATCTTGCCTGACACCGTAGATAAAGAAAAACCGGAACAAGGTAAGATTGTGGCCACGGGTCCGGGCAAATTATTGGAAAATGGTTCTTACGCCGCCATGTCGGTAAAAGTTGGCGATACAGTTTTATTTAAAAAATATTCTCCTGATGAAATCAAAATTGATAATAAAGAATTTCTGGTTTTGTCAGAGGGGGATATTTTAGCCGTAATTGAATAAATAATTTTATGTCCAAACAAATTTTATTTGACGAAAAAGCTCGTCAATCATTAAAAAAAGGAGTTGATATTTTGGCTAATGCCGTTAAAATAACCTTGGGACCCAGAGGCCGCAATGTGGTTTTAGACAAAGGTTATGGCTCGCCAACTATTACCAAAGATGGTGTTACTGTGGCTAAAGAAATTGATCTGCCCGATAAATTTGAAAATATGGGTGCGGAATTGGTTAAAGAAGTTGCTTCTAAAACCAATGATGTGGCCGGCGACGGTACTACTACCGCCACTTTACTAGCCCAGGCTATTATTAATGAAGGTTTTAAAAATGTTACTGCCGGCGCTAATCCTTTGGCTCTAAAAAGAGGTATAGAAAAAGCCGTGGCCGCCGTAGTAGAAGAATTGAAAAATAAAATTTCCAAGCCGGTGAAAGGTGAGGAAATTGTGAATGTAGCCTCCATTTCTGCCAATGATGCGGAGATTGGCATCACCATTGCCAAAGCCATGAAAGAAGTGGGCGAGAACGGTGTTATTACAGTGGAAGAGTCTCAATCTTTTGGCGTAGAAACAGAGGTGGTAAAAGGCATGCGTTTTGACAAAGGCTATGTTTCTCCTTACATGATTACCAATGTTGACGCCATGAAAGCAGAGTATAATGACGCTTTAATTTTAATTACTGATAAAAAAGTGGCCTCGGTGGAAGAAATTTTACCGCTCTTGGAAAAAGTAGCGCAGACCGGTCGCAAAGAATTGGTGATTATTGCCGATGAGATTGAAGGCCAGGCCATGACTACTTTTGTTTTAAATAAATTGCGCGGCACCTTTAATGTTTTGGGTGTTAAGGCTCCCGGATTTGGCGACAGGCGCAAAGAAATGTTAGCTGATATTGCCGTTTTAACCGGTGGACGCGTCATCACGGAAGAAGTTGGTTTGAAGTTAGAAAACACTAATTTAGAAGATTTGGGTAAGGCTGATAAAGTTATTGCCACCAAGGACAATACTACTATTGTTGGAGGTAAGGGCGATGAAGCGTCAGTTAAAGAACGTGTGGTTCAAATTAAAAAATTGATTGAACAATCCGACAGTGATTTTGACCGCGAAAAATTACAAGAACGTTTGGCTAAGTTAGCCGGTGGCGTGGGCGTGATTAAAGTTGGCGCCGCTACGGAAACAGAAATGAAAGAAAAGAAACACAGAATTGAAGACGCGGTGGCTGCCACCAAAGCCGCGGTAGAAGAAGGTATTGTGCCGGGCGGTGGCGTGGCACTTCTCCGCGCTCGTGATGTTTTGAAGAATTTGGCTGTGGAAGGCGATGAGAAAGTTGGCGTGAATATCTTGTTTCGTTCCTTGGAAGAACCGGTAAGACAAATTGCCCAAAACGCCGGCAAAGATGGTTCTGTGGTAGCCGAAGAGGTTAAAAAGTTATCTGGCAGTATGGGATACAATGCGGATTTAGACAAGTATGAAGATTTAATTGTAGCGGGCATTGTGGATCCAACTAAAGTTACCAGAACCGCTTTGCAAAATGCCGCTTCCATTGCCGCAATGTTCTTAACCACTGAAGCGGTGGTGACCGATATTCCGGAGAAAAAAGATGAACATTCACACGGCGGAGCCGGAGGTATGGGCATGGGTGGCATGGGCATGGATTACTAAAAATAAACCCGACTCCTAATAAAGTAGATTAAATTTAAAAGCCGCTTCAACAGATGCGGCTTTTAAATTTAAAGTGAAAATGATATAATAAATTAAAGAAAATTAAATAACTTTAAATTTTATGGAACCACAAATCAAAAAAATTCCCGAGCAAAAAGATTTTGAGGATAATAAAATTATCGCCGTTATCGGTTATTTAGGGGTGTTGTGTTTGGTGCCGTTACTCGGCAGACAAAACAGTCCTTATGCCAAGTTTCACGGCAAACAGGGGTTGGTTCTCTGTCTTTTATGGCTGGTTACATGGGTTTTGGGTTGGTTTCCTTTATTGGGATTGGTGCTGTGGATTGCTTCTATCATTTTAACCGTGGTGGGAATCTCCAATGCCTATCAAGGTAAGATGGATGAGCTACCAATTATTGGCAAATACGCGGAGAAGATAAAAATTTAGATGACCATTAAAGAAGTAATTTTTGAATTGCAAAATTTGCTGACTAAGATTAAAGAAGCTCGGCAGATTTTGCATTTGGATAAAAAACAAGAAGAAATGAGAGTTTTGGAAATGCAAATGTCCGCTTCTGATTTTTGGGTTAACGCCCTTGAAGCCGGGAAAATTACTCAAAAATATGATGAATTAAAAAAGGAATTTGATTTTTGGCATGACCTGGAAACACAAGCGCGGGATTTACAGGAAATGGCAGAATTGGATGCTAAAGACAAAACGGTTAGTTTGCGTGAAGATTTAGAAAGACAACTGATTTATCTGCAAAAACAGTTTGCCGAAGCGGAAATTAGTTTGTTGTTTTCCGGATTGCATGATAAAAGCAATGCTTTTTTATCTATTCACGCGGGAACGGGCGGAGTTGATGCTATGGATTTTGCCGAAATGCTCTTGCGTATGTATTTACGTTTTTGCGAGAAGCGTGGCTTTAAAACACAAATTTTAACTGAAAGCCGGGGAGGAGAAGCGGGTATTAAAAGTATTACTTTGGTTGCACGCGGCTCTTATGCCTATGGGTTTTTAAAATCAGAGCACGGCGTACATCGTTTGGTGCGCATTTCTCCTTATGACGCAGAAAAAATGCGCCATACTTCTTTTGCCTTAGTAGAAGTTTTGCCGGAAATTGATGAGAAAGTGGTGGTGGAAATCAAACCGGAAGATTTGCGTATTGATACTTTTATGTCTTCGGGCAAAGGCGGGCAATCGGTTAACACCACTTACAGTGCGGTACGTATGGTGCATCTGCCCACCGGTATTACTGTCTCCTGTCAGAATGAAAGAAGCCAACAGCAGAATAAAGAAACCGCCATGAGAATTTTAAAAGCCAAGCTGGCGGCTCAAATGGAAGAGGAACACGCTGATGAACTTTCTAAATTGCGCGGAGAGTATCATGAGGCGGCTTGGAGCAATCAAATTAGAAGTTATGTTTTGCACCCCTATCATTTGGTAAAGGATCATCGCACAGAATTTGAATCTAAGGATCCGGATAAAGTTTTGGACGGTGATTTGTTGGGTTTTATAGAAGCCTATTTAAAGATGAATCATAAATAATATTTTATGATTATTGTTAAAAAATTAAAAGAGGCGGTTGATTTTTTAAAAAAAGGAGGGGTGATAATTTATCCCACGGAAACCGCTTATGGTCTTGGTTGCGATTCTACCAATCAGGAAGCACTGGATTTAATTTTTAAAATAAAACAAAGGCCCCAAGCCAAGACTTTGCCTTTAATTGCCGGAAGTTTGGCTATGGTTAAAAAATGGGTGATTTTGAACAAACAGGAGGAAATTCTAGCTAAAAAATATTGGCCGGGAGCTTTAACTTTGGTTTTAAAAAATAAAAAAGAGGTGGGTTTATCCAAGAGTGTCGTTGCCAAAGATAATACTGTAGCCATAAGAATTTCCAGTAATAAAATAGCGCGTACTCTTGCCCAAAGATTGGGCCGGCCCATTGTTTCTACTTCGGCTAATATTTCCGGAGCAAAAGAAATTTATTCTGTGACAGATTTAAAAAAGAGTTTTAAAAAGTTATCAACCGACTGTATTTATACAGTAGATGGAGGAGTTTTAAAGCGTCGCGCGCCTTCTACTGTTGCGCGAATTAGAAATGGCAAGATAGAAGTGTTAAGACAGGGGGGATTAAAAATCACTTAATTTTTAATTATCTGAAAATGCAAAATAAAAAAAATAATACAGTTGGACCGGAAAAATTTAAACAATTACGCCCCTCTAAACAAGCAAATTATTTTCGAACCGACAAATCTTATGGTCAGCATTTTTTGACTGATAAAAATATTTTGCAACAAATTGTGGCGGGAGGGGAGATTGCGCCTGATGATTTTATTTTAGAAATTGGCGCAGGAGAAGGTGTTTTAACCTGTGAATTATCTAAAGCGTCCAAAAATGTTCTGTCTTTGGAAATAGATCAAAGATTATTTAAAATTCTTGAAGAAAAATTTTCCGCATCAAGTAATGTGAAAATAAAAAATGAGGATGCTTTAAAATTAGATCCGCAGAGTTTGCCTGAGAGCTATAAAATTATTTCCAACATTCCTTATAACATTACTTCTAAAATTTTGGAAAAATTTTTGACAGCTTCCAATCAGCCAACCTTAATAGTTTTGTTGGTGCAAAAAGAATTAGCTGAAAGAGTTTGCGCCGGGGAGGGGGACAAATCTTTTTTGTCCGTGCTGGTTCAATATTTTGGTGAGCCCAAAATTTTAAAAGTTGTCAGCCGTTTTTCTTTTAGTCCTCCTCCACAAGTGGAAAGCGCCATTTTAAAAATCAACAATATTACAAGACGGCTTAAGGAAAGTGATGAGAAAATTTTTTTTCAGCTAGTCAAAATCGGATTTTCTCAAAAAAGAAAAATGCTCAAGAAAAATTTAAAATCTTTTTTAGATGAAAAGGTTATTTTAAGCGGTTTTAAGGAGGCGCGGATTGATTTAAATGCCAGGGCGGAAGAAATTAGTTTAGAAAAGTGGCTGATTTTAGCTAAAAATGTCTTTAAAAAGGAATAGAAAGTTGAGTTTTAGAGATAAAAAGTTTTTTGTGGATATCTCCTTGTTAAATGGGGATTAAAAAGATATAATATAGAGGAGTAAGACCCGATTGTTTAACAAAAAAATCATTATTAAAATGTCAACGAGCGGAGAGCAAAAAGAAATGACAAGAAAAGAAAAACTGGCCTTTTTGGGTTTGGTTGTTTTGGCGGTCTTTGTTGTTTATTTAGGTTTTAGGCAAATGGGCAACAATTTAAAAACTCCCTTTGCGCTTTTTGCTTTGCAACATTCCGTCGGCGAACAAATATCTTTTGATCAAAATTTTGCCAATGAAGAACTAAAGAAAAAAGACACGGATGCCGACGGCTTAAAAGATTATGACGAGTTATATATTTATCAAACCAGCCCTTATTTAACAGATACCGATTCCGATGGATTAAATGATAAAACGGAAGCCGATTCCGGCAGTGATCCCAATTGTCCCAAAGGACAAGATTGTTATGGCAGTTTAGTGCAAAATCAAGCGGCCGCTAATACAGCCACCTCTTCCTTGGAGATATCCGTTTCAGAGTTGCCGACCGCCGATCAGATACTTTTACAGAATCTTTTGGGTTCTAATCCCGACCCTAAAGTTTTGCGCGATTTCTTAATTCAGAATGGAATAGATTCCAAAGAATTGGAAAAATTTTCCGATAACGATTTGTTGGCTTTTTTTAAAGAATTTGTCTCTTCCACATCTACGGCGGCTAATAATTCAGAATCATCGGATTTTTCTTTAGATATTAGTAATGTGGATTTAAAAGCTTTGCGCAAAAGCTTATTAGAAAAAGGTATTCCTAAAGAGACCTTAGATGGTTTAGACGATCAGGCTTTGCTTGATTTAATTAAACAGTTATAATTTGGCTATGACGCGCCAAGAAAAAATAAAAAATCACAAAAATAAAATTGCAATATTTTTTTTATTTTTTGTATTGATTGGAAGTTTGGGAATGCCGTGGTCGGCTAGAGCGCAGTTTACAGTGACGGATCCCGTGGCTGATGCTACTGGTTTGTGGACTAAAATAACTGCTATCGGTAAAGATTTAAAAGTAAATATTGGCCAAGCGGCAGGCAGGGCTTTAATGAAGTCTTTTAGGAATTTTGTCAATAAAATGTCCAGGGACACAGCCATTTGGCTGGCCAGCGGCAACTATGACAAGGGGCCGATGTGGTACACTGACGCGGCCGGTTATTTTGAAAACGCCGGTTTGCAGGCAGCAGCCGATGCTATTGGCTATTTTGGCGATGAAACGCAATTTTTACAAAAATACGGCATTAATTTGTGTAATCCCGGCATACCTGCCTATAATTTGGGAATAAAATTAAAAATGTACAACACCCTGGATCCTCAGCCGCGTTGTAATTGGAGAGAAATACAAAATGCCTATAGTAATTTGGGTACAGCCGGTGCTTGGAGCCAGGTGGGAATGTCTTTTCAGCCGGGGCAAAATGGCCTGTCTTTATCTTTAGAAACATTGGAAGCTTTGGATAAAATACGGGCCGAAGATGAACAAAAAGCTCGAGATAAAGCCGACTCTGATGGTAGTATGAAAAATACGGCCTCTCCGGTAGGGGGTGATGCGACGGCTCCTGTAGCTGTTAACGAAGAACAAGCAAAAAGCGTTATAAGTGATTCAAAAACACAAAAAACCGAAGAAGTAAAAGCCACAAAAGATGATTTAAATCTGGGCAACATCGCTGGTGTTTTGGGCGATGCCGCCGCTATGTTCACCAACACTCTTTCCGATCAATTGGCAGAGCAATTAAGAAAAAAAGGCTTGCTTTCTGTGGGACAATTAATCACCGGGATAGCCTGCGGCGTAAAAGACGGTTCTTGGACTTGTAAAAAATCAGCGCCCAATGATGAGCAGGCGCAGGTGGTGGGTAATCGCGAGGCGTCCGAAGCCACCTTTGCCGATTTTGTTAAACCCACCTTTGGCGAAATTGGGGATTATCAATATGTGGCTACAGAATTGACCCCCGATTGCGCTACCAACAACGGCCCCTATTGTGGTGCCCTGGATTCCGATTTTCAAGAAATTTTATCTTTAGCCCAAGCGGGAACCCCCTTAACTGTCGGTGAAGCTTTAAATTTCTCTTCGGGCAAATTGCATGGAGACTGGGAACTTTTGCCAAAGGGATCTTGCAAACCTAACGCTTACTGTTATGACAATCTTATTAAATTGCGTTTTTTTAGAATTTTGTCATTGGGCTGGGAAATAGCCGCGCAGAAAGCAGTCTCTCTTGGGCAAAAAGTATTTTTAAAAGATGTGGTGGCCGGTTTTTATGATAGTAGCAGTCAATATTATCATCTGATTGATCCTAATTGGCTGATTGTCGCTCCTAAGGCCCGTTGCTCCGCCGAAGTTAACAGTTCCTTGGCTCTGTACCCTCCTACGGCCGATACTCCCGGACAAAGAGCCAAATCCTGCACCGATGTGCAAAGTTGTGTTGGTGAAAATTCACAAACCGGACAATGTAATTTTTGGGGCTATTGTTTAAGAGAGAAAAATTTTTGGCAATTGGGTGCCGATAGTTGCGATGAACAATTCAATACTTGTACCGGTTATGCCAGTAGCCAAGGTCAGGCCATGAGTTTTTTAGCCAATACCATTGATAGAGGTATTTGTACGGCGGATAATTCCGGTTGCCGTTCTTATGCGATTTCAGCCGCTTATTTGGGCGGAGATTGGAATTGGCAATCCGGCGCCGGTGATCCTAAAATTTATTTTAATCGTTCAGTTGAAAGATGCGGCAATGAAAATGAAGGGTGCTCTAAATTTATCCGCGAGGCTGAAGGCGTAGTTGGAGAAAATCTTAATTTAAAAAAAGCGCCCGAGTTTTATAATTGTTATGGTGAAAATTTGGTCCCCACAGGTACACCCAATACAAATACTTTAAGCAGTTCTACTTTAGCTTGGCCGGTTAATAAATCCGATTTGTATAAAATTTCCAATGGATTGACTGCGGAACAAAAAATTCAATGTTCTCGTTTTGCCACAGTTTGCAGTGCAGAAGAAAAAAGTTGCGAGCTTTACACTCCGTCAAATGGCAATCCGACAATTCCCGGTGTTTTGACAACAGGGGATTTATGCCCAAATGAGTGCGTTGGCTATGAAACATATATAGAACAGCCAATTACTCAATTTTCTGGCAATGCCAATGCTTATTTTATCCCTGCCAACGCCAAATCGTGCAAATTGGAAAACGTAGGTTGCGAAGAATTTGTTAATATAGAAACTCAAGCGGCTGGCGGAGAACAAAAAGCTTATTTTAGCCAGATAAAATCTTGCAGTAAAATTGCCGCCGAAGGAGACACTTTTTATACTTGGGAGGGAAGTGATACTTCCGGTTATCAATTAAAAACATACATTTTAAAGAAAGATACCAGAAGTGGCCATACCGGCGAGCCGGCCTATAATACCGGCGATGCTTTGACACTTACTTTTTATGAAAATATTTGTAGTGCCAGTACTTACGCGGATAAAATTACCTTAGGCAAAGATTTTGATCCGGATTGTCGCGAATTTTATAATCGTCAGGGTGAAAAATCTTATCGCCTTTATTCTAAAACCGTCACAGTTTCTCCAAGCGAATGCAAAAATTATCGCAAAAGTCTGTCCGATCAAATCTCTTGTGATGCTACCGGCGGAGCTTGGGATTCGGCGAGAGGAATTTGTATCCACTCATTTATTTCTTTGGAGGCCAAGTCTTGTCCGGCTACGGCTGTGGGTTGCCGCGCTTACAAAGGCAACGCGGGTAATAATTTTCAAACCATTTATTTTCAAGATTTTGAAACAGGCACGGTTGGTAGCACTGTTTCCTCTTTGGACTGGACGGGGACAACTGCCACAATCAGTTCCGAGGCAACCGTGGTCGGTGGAAAATCTTTGAAAGTAATTGGCGCTTCCGGTTTCACCAATATTTTAGAAAAAAATAAAACGATTTCTATTTCTTTTTGGGCTAAGAGTCAAGATGCTTCCTTAAATTTAGCAGTACAGTTTGGCACAAGTTTGGCCGGCTCCAATTTTGTTTCTCAAGAAAATAGGGGCTTTAATTTAACCAATAATTGGGCGGTTTTTACTGCCGATTTTAACGTCTCTTGGGATCAAGAAGTTTCTTCTTCCACTTTGCAATTTGGCGGCCAGGGGAACATTTTTTATCTTGATAATGTTGTTGTAAAACAAATGACGGATAACGTTTATGTGATTAAGGATTCCTGGGCCACTCCTTCATCTTGCGACAATGTTAATGGCGATCCCTTTGGCTCGTCTTTGGGAGGAAATTCCGCCAATCCGTTAAGATTGGCACCGCAGGCTCAACTTGGCTGTGAATCTTATTCCAACCGCAAAGGAGATACTGTGGCGGTTAAATTTTTTAGCAGTATTTGTCGTGAGGAAGCAGTAGGTTGCGAGGAGCTGGTTGAAACATTTGACACCGAAACAACTTCGGCTACGCTGTTTAATGCCAAGTGTTCTCTTCTTTCCTCGCCGCAGACATATTCAAACCAAGTAATTGATTGTAAAGACAAAAATGGCGAGCATAAATGTGATGTACTTCCGGGACAAACTTTTTGTAGATTTAATTATGTTGGTTTGGGTAAAAATCTAACTGAATTAGGCCCTGAATTACATAATTTAAACAGCGTAGCTGCAACTACAGATGCCGAAGGTCATTCTTATGGTGTTAATTTATCATCTGATTCAGAGAGTATTTTAGTCCCCACTGATCGGATGGTGTATTTAGTAAACAGCCCCGCTTTTCAATGCTCTAGTGATAACGCAGGTTGTCGCGCTTTGGGTTTGATTGACTACTCCGCGAATGGAGCTGTGCAGGCCTCTACCACGGTGTATCTTAAAGATCAGCCGGATAATTATGGCAAAATTTTGTGCAGCCAAGAGGCCGAAGGCTGTAATCAATACACCACGGACCAAGGCGGATCTGATTATTTTAAAGACCCGACTGTTTTTGGCAATCGTTTATGCGAATGGAAAGATAAAATTAATGGCTCTACCGGTGGCTGGGTGATTAAAGGTACAACTGACAGTTGTTATGCGGGCACCAATTATAAAATTTTTAAAAACGGAGATGCTACCTATAATGGCGCTGTGGGTTTGTGTCCCGCCGCGCAAAATGGCTGTTCGGAATTTGTGGATCCGGTAGGCGCGGGAACCGCTTCCGGCAATTTATCCGGCCAATCTTACTATGTGATTAACAATGAAAAAATTGACCGCGGTTCTTGCGGTGGCAGTGCCAGTTTGCAACAAGGTTGCGTTTTGTTTAATGAAACCGCCAAAGGCGATAGATTGTGGAACGCTGATGCAACTTATAATTTAAGCCAACAAAACAATTATCAAAAGGTTAATCCGATTGATTGTGGGGTGGAGGGTGAAAAAACTTCAGCAGACAATCTCAATTGTACCAATGATAATCTTGATGCCAATGATGCTAACGTAATTTTAAAAGTTAAGCGGGATCGTGTTTGCGGCGAATGGCTTGCTTGCGCCTCCACTATGAAAGTGCTGAAAAACGGTAATTCGGTTGATATCTGCACTGAGCTTAAAAATTGCGACAAAATTGCTTCAGCGGCCGAAGTTAATAATAGTGATGAGCTTCTAGGTCAATGCGGTCATTGGGTTGAGGACACAAATAAAACACCCGCCATTGGTCAAATTTTAGATCTTTCGGCTTATGTTTCTGCTAATAATGGAGCTTTTTCTGTTAAAGATTTTAGCGGCTATTCCATTTATAACGGCCGACAGATTGCCGATTTGGTTGCTTCTAACGGCTTAAAAGCCATCAATAACCAACCAGTGTATAATGGCGGTGGCCCAATCGCTGAATCTTGCCGCGGGTTTGCTTCAGCGGAAATACCTTCGGAAGCCAACTCTTCGCGTTTGAATCCTTCCCTTTATCCTGATTTTTGCTCTTTTGCCAAAGTGGAATATGGCGGCAGTGACAAAGCCGCCATCACCAAGTATTATTTAGCCAATCAGCTTTTAGAAAATAAAGGCGTTTGCGACGGCGGATTTTTAGAGAATGGACAATCTAAAAAAAGCTTGCCTTGCGTTGATGTCAGTGATTGTTCTGATGACCGTCCGGCTAATCAAAAACCCGGCGGCATTACTCTTGGCGCTTCTTGTTTAACCGATAGAAAAATTTCGCGTGAATTTGGCTGGAATGGCTACTGTCTGCTTAAAGATTCCACTGACAAATGCGTGATGTGGTATCCTTTGGCAGTACCTAAGGGCGGAGTTGATTTGTATGCTTTAAACAGAGAAGCCGGGTATTACCCCCCGGAGGGTTCGGGGAAATTTTGGTGCGTCCAGGCTAAAGGGAATGCTTCTCTGCCGTTTCAGGACAACGGGGACACTTTTGGATACGGCAGTAGTTATAAATTAATTACCCGTGCCGAACCTAAAAATACTTGGGAAACATCCGGTCGGGGGCGTTGTTTTTCTTCAAATGGAACAGAAATTTCCAACATAAATACAGAAGAAGAGTGTAAAAATAGTAAAAGTTGGGTGCCTTTTACTGCTGATTTATGGAAGGAACAAACATTTTTCTTAACTTCTGTTGAGAAAGATCTTAATTTTAGCGAAGTAGTGGCTATGGGCTTAACCCCCCTTTCCTTTATTAATGGAAAAGATTATCCGGCCAATGAATTATTGACTTTCACCAAACAAAAATTAAACGGTGTCTCCAATGGCGACGGTTACTATTGGTCCGGGACTAAACTGGAAAATAACGGGGATATTTCCTTGGAGTTTTTTTGGCATAATGGGCCGGATAATAGAACCGAAGGTTCTTTTAATTTTCTAACTCAGAGCAAGTGTGAAAACTTTTATGATAATACAGACTCTAACGCTATTGCTTTTAGAGTCACTTTTGATAAAACAACCGGCAAATTAAAATCAATGAATTCAAAAACTTGCGACGGATCCACACAAAGCGGAGGATTTAAGGCGGAATTGGATTTTTATTTAACAGAAGTGTGCACGGATATTAGGCAAGTTGTGCAGGATAATCCAGTTAATCCGGATGTGCAGAGCTCAGTGTTTGGTTTTAAAGCCAAAGCCCGTACCGATAGAATTTGGCAAGAGGGCCGATATATTTTGGGTGGTGATGATAATGGTAAAGAAATGAAATTACCGTTTAATCAATTTTTTACGCCTTTTGGTTCATTTGATCAAAGCCAAGATCCTAAAGATTTAACCTTAATAGACAACAGCAAAACCAACTGGGATAAATTGCAAAGCTGGTATGTGGCAGGTTATTGGCCCATTTGGCTAAAATCGGGCGGCGCCACTCCTTTAAATTGCAGTCCTGACAATGGCGGTGATTGCGGCAAGGCGGCCTTGTGTTCTGCCGGACCCAATGTTAATCAGCCTTGTAATATGGCTGATAATAAAAATGAGGGCAACTTGGCATGTAATGAACAGGTTGATGATGGCACTTGTAAACCGTCCGCCAGCTTAGACAAAAAAGTTTGCGCCGGTGAAACTGATTCGGGGAAGAATTTGCTTCAGATGATAGAGCCGGCGATTGACTGTTCTAATTTTGATTCTGCTTGGTGTTTAGACAGAGTGAGTAGCCATGGTTTTGCTGAATGTATTGCCGGTGTTTGTTATGGAACCCCACTTTCTTCTTTATATAAGTGGTCATGCTCTGAAGATGGCGACTGCATACCAGATAATGTTTCCTGTCAAAATATATCTGGTACCTGCCAAGGAGGGTCTAAAAACGGCAGTTATTGCAGTGTTGATGATGATTGCCAAGGCGGGGTTGTAAAATATCTTTGCGACGATGCTAACCAGATCCGCGGCTTGTGTGTGGGTGGCTTGAATCACGGCCTGATGTGCGGCTCGTCTAAAGATTGTCCCCCTAAAACCTATGGCGACACCGTGGGAATGGAAGTGGTGGAGCAAGGCACTTGCGTAGGTATTTCTTTGGAGCAAGGCAAAACAATTCCGCAAACAATAGGTGACAGTGGTCCAAGTACGCCGAATATTGGGGATCATTCACAGCCTAACGCCGCTTTTCTTCGTTTGCAGGAGTTGTTTGCCTCCAGTTTTAATACTTGGGCGTGGAATGAAAATAAATATGAATTATTGGGTAGTGGTTGGAGCAACCGCGACAAGTCGCAAGGAGATAGTGGTGCTACTCAAACAATAAACAATCTCAGTGCCGCTATTACTCCGCATCCTCCTAAAATCTACTCTTTAAACCCGGCCGGCAACAACAGCTTTACTTGGGGGACAGTTAACATGTTTAGCCTAAACTTCAACAACGGTTATGTTGACAATCAAGATATCACTTACAACGGATCTTCTCCCGTAGTCACCGCAGCCTTCTACGCCTATGCCGACAATGATCAAATGCCCATTACCCGCGTGGCCATAGATTGGGGAGATGGTTCGGTGTATGAGTCTAGGGGGTGGTATAAGAATCACAAGCCGGTGTGCGAGAGCAGTGACGAAAAAGTCTGCGATAGTAATTTAAATAAGCCTTGCAACAGTAATGCTGATTGTGGTAGTGGTATTTCCTGCTCTTCCCCTTCCTCTCCAAATGACCGCCTGCATTTTGGCAACTCTGCCGAGGCCTGCGAAGAGGGATATTTTACATATAAGCACGTGTATGAGTGCCTAGCTAATAATGGCTTGTCCTTGCCCGTTTGCTCCGCCAATGTTATTACCAACTGCTGGGATAATATAAATAGCCAGTGCCACTTTAAACCCAAAGTCCAAGTCTTGGATAATTGGGGGTGGTGTAATGGTACGTGCGCTGTTGTAATTGGGGGGTGTTGGGATGATCCTGCTAAAGAAGATGACTTTAGAGCTTGTTCAATAGATAACAAAAGCGTTATAGAGCATTGGACGTCTTTTAGTAATAAGGTAATCATTACACCCTAAAATCTAAAATTCTTAAATTAAAAAGCAAAAAGACGCCAATAGACGTCTTTTTGTGATCAAAAAAAACCGCGGCAGTCTCTCGTGATTAGTCACGAAATTCTGTCGCGGTAAAATTCAGTTTTTGTAGCAAGTTCTGTATGGATCTGTCCAAACAGTTCCATCCTCGGAGAGAAAAGCCTTACCTTGGAGACCAGATTGGGTTAACTCCAGGTAGTTGGTTCCCGGTTTGCCAACCGCGAAATCTTGAGGAGGTCCAACATGACAGAATCCATCCCCAATGTCCGGAAAGTAAGTGTAGGTTGTCAAATGCCCATAACTACCGCAATACCACTCTCCAAGAAATCCGCAGAAATCCCAGCAGACGCAGGGCGTGTTGGTATCCGAGCAGTTTTCTGGCATCACGGCATCGGCAGGGCAAACGTACTCGCAAGTTCCACTGGTTTTGTTGCACGCCGTGGTCTCCGGGCACCCGCAGTCCACAAGACAACTCCCGCAGTTTTCCCACTCCTCGCATTTGCTGTTTCCGCAGGTAGGCGGCAAGGTCCACTCGCACCCTGCTCCCTGGCACTCTTTGCCTGTGGGGCAGGGGCAATCATAAAGGCAGTTGCCGCAGTTTTCCCAGCTGTCGCAGGTATCGTCGTAGTTGCATATAGTTGGGATGCACTGGTAGTCCCAGTCCCAAAGAGTCTGCTTGACTTCATGGCAAACTTCTTTGCTGTTGCAAGCGCAGTCCTCGGGGCAGGAATGACAATCCTCGTGAGGATATTTGTCATTGCCATGGCATTCGCCATCCCCGCACCACGGGGGTACGCAGGTAAGCACCATCTCTCCGGAGGCCTCGCAACCTTCTGTTACGCCGGCATCACTGTAAGGACCATAGTTTCCGCACCAAGTCTTTTCCACCATTTTGCAGGTGTAATCATTGTTGCAAGGACAGTCGTCCTCGCAACCGCAATCTTCCCACTGCTCGCAAGCACCATTGCCACAAGTCTCGTAAACGCAAGCCCCGTTGCTGGCGCAGTGGGTGTTGCCCGGGCACCCGCAATCTTTGGAACAATTCTGGCAGTTTTCGCCTTCGGGTTCACAGAACCCATTGCCGCAGACGGTCTGCGTCGCCTCCTCCTGCTTAGTGTCATTAGTGTCGGAACAATTCTGGCACTCGTTGTCCGCGTCCGCGACCACTTCGGGGCAATTCTGTCCTTCGCAGGCGACAGATTCACCGCTC
>MFQT01000002.1:15277-23689 GCA_001783145.1 Candidatus Magasanikbacteria bacterium RIFOXYB2_FULL_38_10 | reverse complement strand
TCCGGAAATTTCAATCGGACAGTTTTGCTCGCACTCGCTGTTGTCGTTGAACACGGGCTTACCTTGCCCGTTGCCACAAGCCGTGGCGCTGAGAATTAGGGAAACGCATGCCAGCACCAACATCATCAAATTTGCCTTTCTCATTTTCTTCTCCCTTGTCAAAGATCCATTTTAAGCTTAGAAAGCACCAGCTTTCCAAGTTATTTTCTCTCTTAATTCTACCTTATCTGAACCAGATAAATATACCACTTTTTAGGCTGTTTGTCAAGGGGATGGCGCTATAACTGTAATTATTTATCAACTTTTGGCTTTAAAAAAAATATGGTATAATATTTATACACAACTAAGCTTATGAGGAAGTTTTTTTCTCGCCTTCTAAAATTTAATGGAAGCTCTAAAAAGTTCCTGCTAATTTTTGCTTTAGCCCTCTTTTTAGGGCTTTTTGGTTTGGCTCAGCCGGCCGAAGCCGGTCTTTCGGGAATGATTTGGAAATCTTTTGCCTGGATTGGCGAGGTTATTCTTAATTTAGAAGGCCGTTTATTATTATGGGTAATTAACTTTTTGATTATTGTTTCCGGCTATAATAATTTTTTAAACGCGCCTGTAGTTAGCACAGGTTGGAAATTGGTAAGGGATGTGGCCAATATGTTTTTTATTTTGGTAATGCTGGTAATCGCTTTTGGCACCATGCTTAATTTAGAAAAATACAGTTGGAAAAAATTATTGCCCAAAATGATTTTCATGATTTTTTTAATCAATTTTAGCAAAACCATTATTGGTCTTTTAATAGATTTTGGACAGGTAATAATGCTTACTTTTGTCAATGCTTTTGCCTCGGTGGCCGGAGGTAATTTTATTCAGATGTTTCAAATGGAAAGTGTGATGAAACTTTCCAAAGCTAATTTGGAGGCAGCCAATTATGACGCTGACATGCAGGCTATGTATGGAGCCCTGGGGGTTTTTTTAGGAGTGATTGTTATGGGTGTGGCGCTGATTGTGGTGACTGTTTTTGCCATGATTTTGCTTTTTCGCATTTTAACTTTATGGATTTTAATCATTACATCCCCTTTAATTTTTTTGCTCGGAACTTTTGAAAAGGGTAGAGAGTATTATTCTGAATGGTGGAAAGAATTAGTTAATAGTATTATTGTCGGTCCTTTAGTGGCCTTCTTTTTGTGGTTGTCTTTAGCTACTATGGGACAGAGTAATAATATAGAACAGTTAAAGGGAGATAATAACGCTTTAAAAGCCTTGGCTTCAGAAGATGCTCAATATTATAATCAACAAGAAATTGCCGGCACAGAGATTGGGCAGTGGGAAAATTTGGGTTCCTTTGTGGTGGGTGTGGCTTTGCTTTTTGCCGCCTTGCAAAGAATTCAAAAGTTAGGGGTAGCTGGCGCAGGGCTGGCCAGCGGGGCGGCCAATTGGATGAAGAAGACGGCTGGGACTGTGGCTAAAAAATATGCTATTCCAGCCGCTTTAACGGCTTATACTGGCGGTGGTATTATTTCGGCTATGGGTTTACGTGAAGGAACAAGAGCGGCTATTGGTGCGGCTTCCGGTTTACCTTTAGTTGGTGGTATGTTTAAAGCTTTGGGCAAGGGAGCGGACCAGTACGGCTTGAAAACAGAAAAAGGAGCCGGTGGATATGTTGGACGTAAAGCCAAAGGAGGTTTATATCAAGGACAAGAGTATCTTTTAGAAAAAGCGGCGGGCAAAATTCCTTTAATTGGAACTACAGCTAGAGGGAAGGCGGCGGAATTAAAAGCAGAACGTTTAGGGCCGGCGCGTGAAACGGAAAAAAAGGTAAACGAATATACTGATGAAGGTGTAATGCAGGCGGCTAAGCAAAAAGCTTTTACCTCGGAAACTCAACAAGAAAAATTTAGTGCTATTTCTAGAATTTTAAGCGAATCAGAATTGCGCAAAAAAGTTAAACCCGATGATTTGCAGGCCATGGTGGCTGATTTGCCAAAATTGGGTGAAAAACTTGGACGTGGAGAAAAAGTTAACAGTCTGTTGAAGAATTTTAATAAAAATAATCCGCAAATGACTGTACTTAGCGCCAAAGAAGAGAAAGAGGTGGAAGAGGAAACTAATCAAAAAGTAACCACCGGACAAGTGACGCCCGTTAATCGGCCGGCTGAAAAGGAAAGATTAAGAAAAGAAAAAAGAAGGCAAAAAATTAAAAAGACTCTTGATGGCATGCGTCCTAATGAGGCTTTAGATTTGGACGCGGACGCTTTTTCCGATCCTGATTTTATTGAGCAGTTTGATCATGATAGATTAGGCGGGGAAATAATGAATAAAGGAAGCGAAAAGTTGATTGAGGCATATATTTTGGCTTACTTAAAGAATAAGTTGGGTTTAACTGATCAGCATCTTAATATTGATGCCGCACCAGCCGGAGAAAGGGGATCATTAGAAGGGCAGCTTCAAGCCGCGATGCAAAATAACACCGGCAATTTGCTGGATGGGTCTTTATCCAGAAATGTTTTTAAACATCTGCGTCAAGATCAGCAAGCAGAAGCCTTAACTTTAGGTAAGGTACGAGTTAAGGATTTGAATGGCGGGGAAGATTTTGCCGCCAGACCGGATCTTTCCAGTGCGGTGGCTAGTTCTGGCAATCAAAAATTAATTGATGAAACTAAAAAATATCATAGGCAGGGTTTTGAAATTGGTCTAGATCAATTTATTCAACAAAATGGAGCTGTGAGGCAACCGACTGTGGCAGAAATTAATGATAAGGTGCGTGTTTTGCATACCGAAGTGGCGACAGGAAAAACAGATCCCTCAATAGAAATTGAAAATTTAATGAATAGCACAGGGCAGGTACAACCACAAGCAGAGGCTATGTGGTATGCCCAAGAAGGCGAGAGAAGAGCCCGACAAAGTCTTATTTCCAAAGATGTGGCTCAAGCTCAAAGTGTTAGATCTGCCTTGCAACCTAATTCTACCGAGGCCGAGAGAGTTTTGGGTTATAACTCTGCTCAAAATGGCGGTCGTGGTGATTGGATTGGTCCTCCAGAACAAGCGCGGGCCCAAGTGGCTCAAATGGCCTCCACCGAAAGTATTATTAGCGCCCTTAAGGGTTTAAGATTAGAAGCCATCGTCACCAAAGATCCTGCCACCGGCTCCATTAATGGTTTATCTGCCTTGGGTAATGTCATAGCTCAAAATATCCATGTCTCCACTTTAATGAGATTTGCGCAAGAAGCCCAAACCAAAGCTTTAAGAGATATGACTGCGGCTTTGGTAGCAGGTAAAAAGTTAAAAGGTACGGATGCCAAAGAATTTACTAAAAAAGAAAAAGCGCCAGCTTTTTCACAAGTAGACTGGGAACCTTTGGTAGATTCTATTAAAGGTAGTATAAGTTCTTAATCTATGGAGGAAAAATTAAAAGACAATCCGCCTGTTTTTCTTCAGGATCATATTTTTAATCCGCAATTAACCGATAAGTACGCGGATGTTTTTGCTAATTATTCTTTGGCGGAAATTAAGCCCTTGAATTTGCTGATTCGTCAGGTTTATTACCGCGAAATTACTTTGGCCGACTTTTTGCGCGAGGCGGAAAAATTAAATTTGAAAGAATTTAGAGTTAAAGTTTGGCCGGTAATTTTGCAGTTTGATTTTTTGCCCCTGGCTGAATATTTAGAAATTAAAATTAATGATTGGCTAAAATATCTGCCTACTGCGGAAGAAAAAAATTTAAAATTTGTTGATTTGAATAAATGGCTGGATGATTTTTTTTCTACTTTACCGGTAGAGAGAAGTGTGGAAGAAAAAAATAAAGTTTTAAAAATTTTACAAAAGTTTTTGCAAGGGCATAAAAATGAACAAGAAACAATTGAGGCTTTGGGTCGGTCCGAAAAATTGGGGGGGATAGAGATGATAGAAGAAGAAGTGGGCGATTTACTAGAAGAATTAAAAAAGATGTGGCTTTTGGCTGAAGAAAAAGGACAAATTGTTACAACGCAAAAGATTAGTTTTATAGAATTGGGTAAAGAAGTTTATGTTTTACCCCCGCCAGAAACTGTAAAAGCTCCTTTTGTCCCAACTCCTAAAAGAGTATCTTTTCCAGTACCAAAAGCTGCAATCGTACCCCAAATTACTCCTCTCTCCACGCCCGGGTTAATTAAAAAAGAGCCTCTCCTCCCTGTTAAACCATCAACTGATTGGAAAAAAGACGCGGAAGAATTACAAAAATCATCCTTATCGCCAATTATCAATTCTCAAAGTAAAAATCACGATCAGATAGCCGAAGAGATAATTAAAAAAAGCGGCGTGGTTGTCCCCTTAGATTTATTCCAGCGCTTTAAAATGATTTTAGTTTCAAGATTAAAAGAGGTGCGGAAACAGGGAGAGGTAAAGGAACGTTTAACCGCTCACACTCTTAATGGGGGATTGGGTTTAGCGCCGGAAGCCGCTGCAAAAGTTTTGTCTGTGCTTGAAGATTTTCATCAAAGAGAGCTGTCAGGATTTAATCAAATGCCAAAACAAGAAAAAAAAATTCCATTTGCTCCATCTTTTACAATTTCTACCGCTGTTTCGTCTCCTGTTTTGGTTGAAGAAAAGAAATCAGAAATCAAACCAATCAGTAAGCCAGTTTTTTCTCCTCCTGCTACCACCTCAACTGTGACTCCGCCCAAACTAATTTCGCCAATTGCCAACCCCAAAATTACACCCTCGGCCACTTCGTCGGATATAGCTCCAGTTACGGCTTCGGCTGTTAAAATAACCGAAGAAAAAGGCCGGTTGCAGGCGCAAAAAATTGCCCCACCTGCCCCCGCCTTTAGGCCTTCAATTAACGCCGTTCCTCAAACTCCGTCTGGCCGAGCCAAAGTGGAAGATATTGCCTATACTCCGCGTTTAATCGGCCCCGTAGAGGAATTAAAAGAAATGAGCCTCTTGGAATTTAGACGCTTGTCTCCTAAACCCCAGACAGCGGCTGACAAAATACTTTCTAAAATAGATTTGTTAACTAAGGAAAATTACAATAAAAAAATTCAAGGCATAGAAGCTTGGCGTCGCAGTGCCTTAATACAAAATTACAATGCCATTTTGAGTGCAAGCTTAAATCAAGGTAAACCCATTGTGCAAATTTTAAAGGAAAATCAAGGCAAAAAACAGGAAACTTTGTCAGAAGAAGAATTTAAAGTTATAATGGAGTTAAATAGGCGCCTGCAATTTTAATTTATGATGCAGTTTACGGTCCCTCAATTTATAGAAGTGGAAGATAAAATTTTTGGCCCTATTACGGTTCGCCAATTTATAATTCTTTTAGTTGATGGAATTATTTTGGCCATTTGCTGGAAATTTACGGATTTAACTTTGTTTATAATTTTATTGGTTATTTTAGGCGGTGGGGGATTGGTAACGGCTTTTTTAAAAGTTAACGGACAGCCTTTTCACTATTTTCTTTTAAATTTTTTACAAACGTTACAAAAACCAACCTTACGTGTCTGGCATAAATTTTATTCTGATCAAGAATTAAGGCATCTTGCTCAAATGGAAAAAGAAGCGCCGCCGCCGCCCAAACCGTATAAAGAGCCTGTCTCCATTTCCAGATTAAGCGAAATGACTTTGGTGGTGGATACCGGGGGAAAATATACCCCTGAAGAATGATAATATGCAGTCATCAAAATTAGCCGGATCAAAAATCAATGTTTCCACTCAACAATATTTGGATATTGCCTCTATTCATGATGACATTTTGATAATGAAAGATGGCACTTTGCGTGCCGTGCTACTTGCCTCTAGTATTAATTTTGCTTTAAAATCCGAAGAAGAACAAAACGCTTTGATAAGCGCTTATGCCTCCTTTTTAAATACTTTGGAATATCCTTTGCAGATTGTTTTACAATCGCGCAAATTAAATATGGATGCCTATTTGGAAAAATTAAAAAAATCTCAAGAAGAGCAGACCAATGAGCTTTTAAAAATGCAAATCGCCGATTATCGAGGATTTATTGATGAATTGGTTGATTTGGGCCAAATAATGAGCAAGAAATTTTTTGTGATAGTACCTTTTAATCCTTCCTCCAACAAAAGAAAGAGTTTTTTTGCCAGATTTAAAGAAACTTTTACCCCGGCTATTTTTGTGGGTTTAAAAAGAGAGTTGTTTTTAAATAGAAAAAAAGATTTAATGAGCCGTGTGTCGCAAATTCAGGGACAATTGCAAAGTTTTGGCATCAATACGATTGCTTTAGATACGGAAGGCTTGATTGAACTATATTACAGTAGTTATAATCCTCAGCTTTCCGATGTGGAAAAAATGGTTGATACTGACAGACTGCAAATAGAAAAATAAAAATAAATTGTGTATGCCTTTTAGTCCGGAAACAATTGAAACAAAAAAACCCGTGTCTCTTAAAAAACCCAGTGAGGCCCAGAAGGTCTCTTCTCTTAAAAAGAAGTCGGCGGAGGAAAAAATAATTTTAGAGGAGGAGCGGGTATATAGAAAAGGCGTGGTGTCGGTAAAAGATATAATTTCCCCGGCTGCTTTTAAGGTAGATCCCAGTTTTGTGCAACTCGGGGATATTTTTGCCCGTACAATTTTTGTGGTCACTTATCCGCGTTATATCACCGTAGGTTGGTCGGCGCCAATTATCAATTTAAACAACGCTTTAGATATTGGCATGTTTTTTTATCCCGTGGCTTCTGATGTAATTTTGAAACAGTTAAGGAAAAAAGTGGGTATATTAGAGGCGCAGATCATTGGCGATACGGAAAAAGGCGCGCCGCGCGATCCAGTAAGGGAAACGGCTTTGCGCGATATAGAAAAATTGCGTGATGATTTAACGCAAGGCACGGAACATTTTTTTCAGTATGCTTTTTATGTCACGGTTTATGCGGATAATAAAGAAAAATTAAACAAAATTACGGAAGATGTGGAAGCTCTTTTTGGCTCCAAACTCATTTATACCAAAAGAGTATTGTTTCAGGCCGAGCAAGGTTTTAATTCCACCTTGCCTCTTGGGAATGATGAGTTGATGATTACCTTTAACATGAATACTTCGCCGATCGCTTCGTCTTTTCCTTTTGTTTCTTCAGATTTAACTTCGGATAATGGCATTCTTTACGGCATCAATCGGCATAATAACAGCTTGATTTTGTTTGATCGTTTTTCCTTACAAAATGCTAACATGGTAGTTTTTGCCACTTCGGGGGCCGGTAAAAGTTATACCATTAAATTGGAAATTTTGCGTTCTTTAATGTTAGGCACTGAAGTAATTGTGATTGATCCAGAAATGGAATACAAACATCTTTCCGAAGCCGTAGGCGGGACTTATATCAACATTTCACTTTCCTCAGATTCTAAAATTAATCCTTTTGATTTGCCGCGGCCGGTTGGTGAAGATGTGAGCATAGAAGATATTATCAGAAGCGCGGTTATTACGGTTAAAGGCCTGATTAAGATCATGCTGGGAACAATCACCACAGAAGAAGACTCTATTGTGGATAGAGCATTATTGGAAACTTATGCCAAAAAGGACATTGTGCCGGGTGCCAATTTAGCCAAAGTAGAACCGCCCATTATGCAGGATTTTGTAGATATTTTACAAGGTATGGAAGGCACCAGGGATTTGGTTATTAAACTTAAAAAATATACCGAAGGAACTTTTGCCGGATTGTTTAATTCCCCAACTACGGTAGAAATGAATAACAAATTGGTGGTTTTTAGTGTGCGTGATTTGGAAGATGAGCTAAGACCAATGGCCGTATATGCCATTGTTAATTACATTTGGAATGTTGTGAGGAGTGAAAGTAAAAAAAGAATCTTGACCATTGATGAGGCCTGGTGGTTAATGCAACACGAGGATTCGGCCAAATTTATTTACGCTTTGGTTAAAAGATGCCGTAAGTATTATTTAGGTGTTACTACTATCACTCAAGACGTGAATGACTTTTTGCGTTCGCCTTACGGGCAGGCTATTGTTAACAACAGCTCCTTGCAAATTTTGTTAAAGCAAAGCCCGGCGGCAGTAGAACAGATTGCCAAGGTTTTTATGTTGACCGAAGGGGAAAAATATTTGCTTTTGGAATCTGGAGTAGGTGAGGGAATATTTTTTGCCGGCCAAAAGCACGCGGCTATAAAAGTGGTGGCTTCCTACACCGAAGACCAGCTGGTGACTACGGATCCCAAACAGCTGTTAGAGTTGGAAAGAGCTAAAGACGAATTTGCCGAGGCTTCCAGAGAAGAAACGGAGAGTGAAGGCGTAAAGACTCAAACCAAAGAGCCGCCAACTATTTTTTAAGTATCAATTTAATTTTTTATGAATTTAACTTTACGCGGTAAAATTTTTTTAGGAATAGGTTTGGGCGTGCTTTTTATTATAATTATAATTTTATTGGCAATTTTTTGGAAACGTCAGCCTAGCCCTGCTCCAACTAATACTTTAACCAACGCTT
>MFQT01000002.1:0-15228 GCA_001783145.1 Candidatus Magasanikbacteria bacterium RIFOXYB2_FULL_38_10 | reverse complement strand
TACTTCAAACAATAATTTAAACACCGCGCCCACAACAACTACAATTACTCCGGTTAAATTAACTCAAGAAGAAGTAAAAGTTGCTAATAACGAATTGGCTATTAAAAATGTGGCTAAAAATTTTGTAGAACGATTTGGGTCATATAGCATGGAAGCTAATTTTAGCAATTTTGCCGAAATTCAAGATTTGGTCACGCCTACGGTTGCGGCCTGGCTCAAAATTTATCCGGAAGATTTAAAGAAAAAAAATCCTTTGGGATTTGAAAGTGTGACTACTTTGGCTCTTAGTCAAAAAATAGAAAATTTGCAAAAAAATAAAGCCTCCGTAATTGTTTCTACCCAGCGTCAGCAAAGAATAAATGGTGTTGACTCTTTATCTTACAATGACATGAAATTGAATCTGGTTTTGTCTAAGGGGGTTTGGTTGGTTGATGGGGCTTTTTGGCAATAATTTTGGAAAATTTAATGAAGGAGGAAATTTTTAAAATTATAAACAAAATCAGGGATACTATTTTCCCTGTTTTTTGTATTTTTTGTGAGAAAGAGGGAATGGCGGTTTGCCAAAATTGTTTGAAAGAAATTGAATCGGTACCGCAATTTTTTTGTCCGGTTTGTTATAAAGATAATTTAAATGGTGGCTCCACCTGTTTTTTTTGCCAAGCAAATTCTTTTTTAGATGGAGTTATGGCTTTAGGCAGTTATCAAGAAAAAAAGTTACGGCAGGCAATTTTAGAATATAAATATAATTTTAAAAGAAATGTTTTTATTGTTTTTGAACATTTGGCCGATGATTTTTTATCTAAGGTTTCTTTTCATGATATTTTTATCAAAAAATTAAATTGGCTGTTTGTTCCCGTGCCTCTTCATCGCAGCCGATATTGGGAAAGGGGATTTAATCAGGCAGAAGAATTGGCTAAAATGTTAGCGAGCCGAGTGGGGAAGGAAGTGGGCGCTGGGATTTTGAAGAGGGTTAAAAAAACTTCTCGGCAAGTGGGTTTGGGCAGGACAGAGAGAATTAAAAATTTAGCCGGAGGTTTCATTGTTGAAAAAGAGTTATCAGGGCGTGATATAATTTTAGTTGATGATGTTTTTACCACCGGAGCCACTTTGCAAGAATGCGCCAAGGTTTTAAAACAAGCCGGCGCCGGTTTAATTTGGTCTTTAACCGTGGCAAGGGAGAGATAGGGTAATGGGACTTGCTAAGGAGATAAAAATTTGATAGGATAATACCATAATTGGAGAGGTGGCTGAGCGGCTTAAAGCAGCAGGTTGCTAACCTGCGCCCCCGTAAGGGGGCTCGTGGGTCCGAATCCCACCCTCTCCGTTTTTGTTTGGAGAGGTGGCAGAGTGGTCTAATGCGACAGTCTTGAAAACTGTTGTCCTTGTAAGAGGACCGTGGGTCCGAATCCCACCCTCTCCGCCAATTTTTACATTTTAAAAGATCTCATCAAGCGATGGGATCTTTTTGAAATTCAATAATTATTTACTTGCCGATAAACCAGCTAAATATCCCGAAGACCAGGCCCATTGCAGATTAAATCCACCTGAATCTCCATCTACATCAATTATTTCTCCGGCAAAAAAGAGATGAGGAATTTTTTTTGATTCTAGTGTCTTGGCGTCAATTTCTTTTGCATCAACACCACCGGCCGTCACCTGGGCTTCTTTAAAGGGGCGGGTTTTGCTAATTGTTAGAGTTAAATTTTTTAAAACCCCAACAACTGAAACTCTCTCCAATTTAGAAATGCGAGAAGATTTCTTTTCCGGATCAATTGCCAGATTAATCAAAATTGTTTTTATCAGTTCAACTGGAATGATCCCTGCCAGGGCATTTTTTATCTCTTTGGCTCCGTTGACATTTAAAATAGTCTCTATTTTTTTATCTAATTCTTTTTTGGTTTCCTCGGGAATTGCATCAATGTGCACCTCTATTTTTTTTGTAGGCAGTAATAAACCTACATTTCTAGCCTGTTTCATAATAGCTGGCCCGGATAAACCAAAGTGGGTAAATAAAATATCGCCTTGGCTTTGGGAAATAATTTTTCCGTCAGCTGTGAGTTTGACTGTTCCTTCAATTCTTAATCCCTGAATATTTTTAGGCCAAGATTCCACTGTTTCCAAAGGTGTTAAAGCCGGATGGGGAAAAATAATGGTGTGTCCAAGTTTTTCTGACCAATATAAACCATCACCGGATGAGCCAAATTGGAAGGAGGCTTTGCCGCCGGTGGTAAGAATTAAATTTTTGGCTTCAATTTTAAAATCGCCAGTGGTTTTTTGGCCGCTTAAGAGCCAATTTTTTTCATAGTGGATATTTTTAACCGAAGCCTTTGTTTCCACGCTAACTTTTAATTTTTTTAATTCATAATCTAGGGCTTCCACAACAGAGGAAGCCTGGTTGGTGCGCGGAAAAATGCGGCCATTATTTTCTTCTTTTAAAATTACGCCCAAAGATTCAAAGTACTCCGTCACTTTATATTGATCAAAAGCGGAAAGAATTTGTTTGATAAATTCCGGATTAGCGCCGTGATAATTTGAAACATCTATATTTTTATTGGTAAGATTGCAACGGCCATTGCCTGTAGCCAAAATTTTACGCCCGATTATCTCGTTTTTTTCTAATAAAATAACCTGCCGGCCTTGCTTTGCGGCAGTAATGGCAGCCATAATTCCGGCCGGACCGGCTCCGATAATGGCAATATCAAAGGTTTTCATAGCTTAAAGTTTAATTTGACTCTATTATAGCCTGGCTCTGCCTTTTTGAAAAGCCGGAGACGGACAAAAAGCCTCTCTTTTAACATAATTATTTTTTTGATATAATCTTTAGAGATGAGTTTAAAAGTAAATTAATAACCAGTGACTGTTGCGGGTTGCAACAAAATTGGGTTTAATGTTAAAATATGGCAACTAAAAAAGCCAGTAAAAAAATTGTCGTAGCTGAAACCAAAACAAACAAAGGCGATTTTTTTTCCAATTTGATTAATAAGGTCGGTAAAAAAGCGTCTCCACCTCCCGAAGATTGGGATTTAGATCGCGATGAAGGACAGCTTTCGGTTGACGTGGGGGAAAAAGACGGCCGCTTGGTAATTGTGGCTACCATTGCCGGAGCGCGGCCCGAGGATATTTCTGTTAACATCCATAATGATCTTTTAACCATCAGGGGACAAAGACATCGCGAGGTGGATATTGATGACAAAAATTATTTTTACCGTGAATGTTATTGGGGCAATTTTTCCCGTACCATTGTTTTGCCGGTTGATGTTTTAACTGACGAGGCTATGGGCACTTTTAAAAACGGCGTTTTAACCATTGTTATCCCTAAGGAATCTGCCAAAAAGAAAGTGCCAATTAAAGTTTTAGAAGAATAATATGTCCAAAGAAAAAAAATTAGTTGGTGTTATAGATAGATTAGAAGAAAAAAAGGCTGTTTTGAAATTTGATGACGGTCAAACTTTAAACATTGATATTAATTTTTTACCGGAGAATTCCGGCGAGGGTAGTGTTGTGGAAATAAAAATAGAAGAGCCTGGTGGTAGAGCAACAGAGGAAAGGGCCAAACAAGCCAAAGCAATTTTAAATGAGATTTTGAAAAAAGATTAGTATGGCCGAAACAGTGAATGAAAACGAAAATAAGCGAACTGCTAAATATACCTTGTGGCTTACTTTAGCCGCTCTTTTTTTATTTTGTTTTTTAGTGGCCGGTTTTTTGGTCCTGCTGGTTCAGTTGCCGGCGGGTTCTATATCTAAGGGGGTAAGTATCGGCCCAATTGATGTGGGTGGCTTAAATATAGAGCAAGCCAGAAAATTAATTGTTCAACCAACAGATGCAATTTTAAATAAAGGCGCGGTATTTAATTATAAAAATATTTCCCTCAACTTGCCTTCGGTGGCCGATTCCTCCATCAATCCGGACATTTCCGCTACTATTTTTGATTATGATTTGGATAAAACTGTAGCCAAAGCTTTTAAAGTAGGGCGAGAGGGCAACAGACTGGAACAAGCTTTGAATAGACTTTATGTTAGATTTTTTGGAGTTAAGGTTCCTTTGGAATATTATTTATCGGCAAATGAGGTAAATAAATTTTTACATTTTAATTTGGCTAATATAGAGGTGCCTAATAAGAATGCCAGTTTAAAAATTGAAGACGGAGAAATTTTAAAAGTGACAACAATAGCTGAATCAGCGGGAAAAATTTTTGATTATGAAACGGCCTTTAAAACATTGAAAAATAACTTAGGAGAGGCCAGCTCTGATCCAATTATTTTGCATCTGATTGAAAGTCAACCGGAAATTTTTAAATGGCAAGCAGAAGAACTCAAGCCGCTTTTAGCGCAAGCTTTATCCGCCGGAGAAATAGTTTTAATTTCCGGTGAAAAACAATTTAAGGTTTCGGCCAAAGAATGGGCGCGGTGGGTGGTTTTAAAAAATAATAATGAAAAAGTCGGTTTGGCAATTGAGGCTAGTCTTTTAGAAGAGTATTTAAAAAAACAAGTAGATTATCAACTGGAAACACAATTTGAAGAAGCGCGTTTTATTGTAGAAAACGGCCGAGTAAAGGAATTTAAACCTGGTCAGGCAGGGGAGAAAGTTAATGTACCTGTTGTGGTAGCGGCTGCGGAAAATGCTTTGTTTAATGGTGGAGAAAGAAAGATAAAACTGGTTAAAGAAATTGTAGAACCGGAATTAACTTTATCTAAAGTAAATAATTTTGGTATTAAAGAATTATTGGGGGAAGGGCAAACTAATTTTAAAGGCAGTCCTGTTAATCGCCGTAAAAATATTGCTGTGGGCGCGGCGGCCTTGAACGGGGTTTTAATTAAACCCGGTGAAATCCTTTCTGTAATAGAAAAATTAAGACCAATTGATGATACCAATGGGTATTTACCGGAACTGGTAATTAAGGGTAATAAAACAAAACCGGAATTTGGCGGCGGTTTGTGTCAAGTTTCCACTACTATTTTTAGGGCGGTGTTAGCCTCGGGTCTGCCGGTGTTGGAGCGGGCTAATCATGCTTACCGCGTTTCTTATTATGAGCCGCCAGTGGGTATTGATGCCACCATCTATGATCCGGCTCCCGACTTTAAATTTATCAACGATACGGCCAATCATATTTTAGTGCAAACCAAAATAGACGGCGATAATTTAATTTTTCAGTTCTGGGGTGCCAAAGATGGGCGTTCGGTAAGAAGGACTGATCCCAAAGTCTACAACATTAAATCACCACCGCCATCCAAATTAGTTGAAACTTTGGATTTGCCGGTGGGACAGAAAAAATGCACAGAAAAAGCGCATGCCGGGGCCGATGCTAGTTTTACTTATACAGTTGCTTATGCCGACGGAACCATTAAAACGCAAGATTTTGTCAGCCGTTATAGACCTTGGGGTGAAGTTTGTATGATTGGCGTAGAAAAGTTAAGTGAACCGGCTACGACTGATGGATTTTTGTCAGCCACCTCTACTGCGCCTGGTGGCAGTGCCCCTGCCGAATCACCGGCATCGGCCGTACCTGTATCCCCAATAATTCCCTCTACGCCCTCAGCCACCGGCAATTATTAAAAACAAACCCCCTTCCTTTGCAGGTTGGGGTTTGTTTGGTAAAAGCCTTTTTAAAGTAGGTGTTCAAGAAGATTTGTCAAAGGATAAGTCGAGTCAGAGACCGGATCTTTCCTTCGACAAATCCCCATGCTTGTCGTGAACACCTACTTTGATGGGGCTTTTTTGTTAAAGCCATCTTTATTTTGCTTTTGGATCAAGCACGAAGATGACTGATTATTCTACCATATCAGGGGTTGTTTGTCAAGGGTAGTGAGGGGGAAAAGGTTTGAAGGTTGAGTTTTTAGGATTTCTTTGGCTAGATTTAGCGAAAAAATATTAGACATGTTACGAGCGAAATTAATTTAGGCTTATAAAAAAAGCCTGTCCGAGGTTAGGGGGACAGGCGGCAAGTGACAGGGAGCGGGGCGAGTTGTTCACGGGTCTACGGTCGCCTTCGGTGACGAGCGCGGTAGACAATCAGGCGGTGCCAAAGGCTACTGGCCCAGTAACTACCGTGATGGGCGAGCCAGACCAAGAGCCAGAGGAACAGATCCAAGAGCCGGCGCAGAAGCGGTTCAAGGATGTGATTCCGTACCCAGCGGGCCACCCAGCGCAAGAGAGGCCAGATGACACGACGCCAAAGGGTCCTGGCAATTCGTCCCAAGAGCCTGGCAAACCGCTTGGCCAAGGGTGGGGAAAAAAGATCCAGCCCCACATAAATTGCCAGGAACAGCAGGCCAATCGTCACTATTTGCCCAATGAAGAAATCTATCATTTTGGCCTCCTTGTGTTTAGGTTGGGAGTTTAAAAGGACTATTTTAACTTTAAATTATAGCACATTTTGGCCTTTTTGTCAAGGCCGGGCTTGCTTGCACGCTAAGCTATTGACAAAAAATGCCAATCTGATAGGGTAAAAAGTCAATCTAAAGAAAGGTTGATAGGGCGCGACGTAAGCAGGTCTGTCCTTTTGGGATGACGTTCGGGCTGTCGCGTCGGTTATTTACAAATGTGAGGACGAATTTCAGTCTGTCTTGTTGGACGAGGGGCTGGGTGTCCTCACAGACAATTTTGCAGGGACGAGAAGTGCATTGGCTTTTATGGCCGAGTGATGCAATGTCCCCGTTTGATTTTTGGGAGTGGACGAGAGGTAGGATGTTTTTAAACGCGGCTCATTGTGTCCGCTTTCATTATACAAGGCGGTGACGAAGAGGATTGTGTTTTTGTAAAAACGTGTGTTCAACTGTCATCGCCAGAGAGTTTAGCGGCCGCATCAACTGCTGTCCCAAAGGACGAATAGCTAAGTGGCCGCTTAATAATTTGATGGACGATAGTTGGGATGTCCCTGGGACGCTCCTGCTTCTGTCCATCAATAGTCAAAACGCGGACGAGTCAATGGATGGCCTTTAGGCCAGTTGAATAGTTGTCCGCGTGTACATTGCGCTGACGGTAGTAGGAAGTGTCTTTGTTAGAAGACGAAAGTCGTACTGTCAGCGCATAAAATGGTGGCGACGAAGCTGAAAATGCGCTTTGGTGCGTTTGGAAATTTGTTGCCATCAGAAATTTTTGGGCAGGCGAACCTACCATTGTTGGCAAAAGCAACGATCCGGAAGGTGTTTGCCCATTTGTTCAAAGACGGACGAATGTTGCGCTGTCTTAAACAGGCGTACCGAGGAGGTGTCCGTCTGGTTCCTAATTGTCCTTAAGCCAAGGCGGCTTTAAGGACGGGTTCCTTACAAGTGTCCCTTAGGGGACATACTGCCCCAAAAGGGCAAGGAGAAGTGAGATGGAAAGATTCATCGGCATCAGACACCGGGTCAAGAAAACCACGGCCGGGCAAGCGCGACCCACCCAGATCTTCATCTTGGGTGGCGGGAAAAAGGGCCAGGATTTGGTTTTGGACTTGCCCGACGAGCAGTCCGAGTTGGATTTTGCCCATGGCGTTTTGGTCGCGGCCATGCGTGACGTGAAAATGGGAGAAGATGTTTCCATTTTTCCGCCGCATCAGCTGGGTTGGCGCAAGGTCAAGGACGATGAAGACGTCAGTGCTCTCCCTAAGGGCTTTTTCAAGAAGGAAGGCAAGGACAGGTATGTCCTCGGCAAAGTCCCCGCGGCCTTTGAAGGCCTGCGCGAGGGCGATGTGGTGGGCATGATTCTGGGCGGATCGGGCGATCGCCTGGCCGCCGCGCTTTCCCGCAGCGGAGAGAATGTTGGTGCGAGCGTTTACCGTGTACCGTCCTTTGTCTTCAAGAACTGGCGCGGTCAGGATGAGGACAAGGACAAGGACGCCGAACTGCTTGCGCAGAAGGTGCGGAACGAGCGTGGATCCTTCTACAAGGTGGAGTCGCGTGATCGCGCCTTCATCCGCGTCTCCGAGGCCCTGTCTTTTCGGCAGGAAGCTTTGGCGGCGCGTATTGCCTGTGAACAGCGTCTGCATGCTTCCTTCATCGGCAGTATCTTTCTCTCGGAAAGAGGGCTTTACCCAGAAGGCATGATTGAGAAAGAATACCAGCGCCGCTCGGCCAACGATATGGTTTTGCAGAACTTGGAAGAGGAACTGAAGCGCCGGGAAAGTGAGCTCAAGAAGGCGGTGGAAGCTACGGCTCTGTGGGACAGGGTTTTTGCGCCGATTTCGGGCGTAGGTCCCCGCCTCGCTGCCGCTTTCATTGCCAGCATCGTGGATATTCGCCGCTTTGAGACCGATGCCAAGCTCAAGGCCTACTGCGGCGCGCATGTTCTGCCCGACGGACGGTTCCCGCGTCGTCGTGGCGGAGAAGTGGCCAACTGGAGTCCGGATCTGCGCCAAGCGCTGTATTTGCTTGGCGACCAGTTCAACCGCCGTCCCGACTCCGTGTGTGGACAGAAGCTGATCTCCTACAAGGCGAAGTTCCGCGACCGCCATGCCAAGGAAATTGGCACGAACGGCAAGTCGCGTTACTCCGACGGGCACATCCACCGCATGGCCACCTGGCGCACTCTCACCAAGTTCGTGGAATGGCTGTGGAAGGAGTGGTGGAAACTGGAGAAGGATCGCCAGCGTGAGGAGCGCCAGGCTGCGTAAGGATTGGGGTAGGCGAAGGTTGCCTTGTCCGTAAGGACGACTGATGCCTTGCTTGCCCCCTTGATTTAGTTGGGTCGGACGGAGAACGCTCTGTTTTAAACGGACATGATCGTGTTTGGCCCAGCTACTTGTTTTGGGTGGATGATTGCTATATTGTCCAAAAAGACGAATAGATGCTTATCTGGAAAGATGAATACCGAAGTGTCTGCCTAATGTTGCTTGTCCGCAACATCACCCCCGTAGCTGGTAATCTGGCTACGGGTTTTTTTTGGGCACACTCTCTTGATTCTTTTTTCTTAATCTGTTAGTGTAAAAAAACAGTTCTTTGAGAATAAAAAGGGGGACGACAAGATGAATGTTTTAAAACGTTGGAATTCGTGTCCCCTTAAAATGGTGGTGACAGCAGGCTTCTTGTCTTTGTGTGTGGTGAATACCCGTCATCACCAGAAAATAAAGCGGCCTAATGAAAGACTGTCTTGTTAAAGACGAAGGTTGATGTGACCGCTTGGTATATGATGGACGAATCCTACTTTGTCTGAAAAGACGCAGACCGGGGTGTCCGTCAAAAGTAAAACGCGGACGACAATAAACGTGTTTTAAAACGACTGGGTTGATGTCCGCGTTTAAATTGCGCTGATTAGAATAACCCTGTTTTTATAAAAAAAACGAAAGTGGCTTTGTCAGCGCAAGACAATGTAAGGGCAGGCGAGTTTCCCGCTGTTGTCAAAAGCAACGATACGGAGGGTGCTTGCCCATTTGTTTAAAGACGGACGAACTTGATCCTGCCACAAAAAGGCGCAAAACGCCTTGTCCGTCCGGTGCTACCAGGAGCAGACGTTTGGTAAGGTGTTAAAAAACCGCCGACTCGTTTGTCTGCTCTCTTGTTCTTTTTAAGTGGACGAGGATTGGGATGGACTTTTAGGCCGACATTATTGTTGTCCACTTCGGTGCTTTTTAAAAGTGGTGGCGACGAGAGGCTTCATGTTTTTTGATAAACGAATGAGCCTTTGTTGCTACCAGAGAATGAAGCGGCTTAAGATGGCAATGTCTTGCTAAAAGACGTTAGAAGAAGTGGCCGCTTATTTTTAGGGCGGACGAGTCCCGCTTTGTTCAAAAGAACGAATATATGTAAGTCCGCCCAAATCAAAACCCCGCAACTGGTAACCTGGCTACGGGGTCTTTTTTTAATCTATTTTTTTATTATCTTATCCACCAGTCCATATTTCTGTGCTTCTTCCGGACTCATAAAGTAATCACGATCAGTATCTTTTTCTATTTTTTCTATAGGTTGATTGGTATGCTCGGCCAAGAGTTTATTTAGTCTGTCCTTGATTTTTAAAATATGCTCCGCTCGGATTTTAACATCGGTAGCTTGGCCTTCTGCTCCGCCCATCACTTGATGAATCATCACCTCGGCATTGGGCAGTATAAATCTTTTGCCCTTTTGTCCGGCGGCCAGTAGCACCGCGCCCATACTTGCCGCCATGCCAATGCAGATAGTAGAAACATCCGGTTTAATGTATTGCATGGTATCGTAAATGGCTAATCCGGCGGTGACTGATCCCCCCGGAGAGTTGATGTACAATTTAATTTCTTTATCTTTGCTTTGATTTTCTAAAAACAAAAGCTGGGCAATGACGGTGTTGGCTACGGCATCATCCACGGCTGTACCCAAAAAAATTATCCTGTCTTTTAACAGACGAGAATAAATATCATAAGCTCGTTCGCCGTAAGAGGTTTTTTCTATTACGGTAGGAATTAAAAATTGGGATTTGATTTCGTTGTTTTCTTTAGACATAAATTTAAAAATAAAATGGTGACTTACATCACTTATTATAGAGTTTTTAATCTAATTTCGCAAGAGGTTGTATTGCAGATGGTATTGTTTTCGTGGATTATCAATAAAAAAAGGCGCGAGAAAAATTGTTGTCTTTTTCCGCGCCTTGTTCAGTCTGCCTCCGTTTTGGAGGCTGGTGCCGAGAGTGGGATTCGAACCCACGAAGGCCTAAGCCAACGGTTTTACAGACCGCTCCCTTTGACCGCTTGGGTATCTCGGCGCTAAAATTAATTGTATTATTTATAGAACATTTTTCCGTCTCTCCGACCACTCTTCATACCAATTTGAAAGTCGCAGGATAAGAAAGGCAATTATCAGCAGACTTAAGGCTATCCAGCTTGAGCTTGATACATTTGCTTTTTCTTGGAGTACTTTAATTGGTACTAAGAGAAAAAGCATTTGCGCAAATGGGACTAAAGACATGCTGGCCAGCCACCAGGCTTTGATTTTTAATTTTTGCTCACCGGTTCCGGAGGTTTTCTGGTTAGCGATTAAAAAGGCTGAAAAACCTATTCCGTTTGATAATACACCGATAGCAATTAAGGAAATGAGGGAAACCGAATTTATCTCCCGAAGAAGGCTGAATTCGCCAAATATGAGGGCGTACAAAAAAGAAAATATTACCGTAATAGCTGCCCCGATTAAGGTTAGAATCCCGGGATGAATATCTTTCCACCACTTGCTATCTGTGACTGCGGCATAGCCTCCCTGGGTGGCGGCTACTATCCCTCCCAATCCTAACATCAGGTAAGCAATTTTGTCAAGTCCCTGGCCGTTAAAGGCTGAACCAAGAGCGGCTATGACTGAAATTAAAATACCTAAAAAAGGCAATAATTTAAACTTTTTTTTATCAATCAATCTTAATCCTATCACGCAAAATAATGGCCAAGAAAAATTAAACAGTACTACCAAGGATGCTTGTTTGATATAAATGGCATAAAAATAAGCCAAAGAATAAAGAAATGGCCAAAAAAAACTTAAAACTGACATTTTTAAATATGTTTTTAAATCGTAATTACGAAAGGCCGCCCATGTTTTTTGCCATTCTTCTTTAGGTTTGTCGGCATTTTTGATATTGAACCTGTCAAAAACTCCTATACTCAATAAAAAAGCCACGGTTAGGAGGGAACTAAAATTGATAATTAGGGCGGTGACACCGGCCGGTAAATCTCCGATTACCGCCAAAGCCGGAACGGCTCCCCAGGCCAAAATTATTACGATTGTTAGTAAGACGAGAAAAAAATTATCTTTGCTCATAGGTAGTTAATTAAAAACCCCGTGCCTCAAAAAGAAGCACGGGGAAAAGACTAAGTTTCTACTTTTAAGAAGGATCCTTTGCCAAAACGAATCACGCATCCTTTGTTTACTGTTTGTCTTGAATCAGTGACCGCTTGGCCGTCAATTTGTACAGCGCCTCCTTGGCAGCGCCTCTTTACTTCGCTTTTGGAGGGCAACGATTTTGCCTGTACCAGGATTTCATCCAAAGGCATTTCTGCCGCGGACATTTTAAATGTGGGGACAGCTTCCGTTCCCCCTTCTGATTTTCCAAACAACTTTTCCGTGTCTCGGCGAGCCTTAACAGCCTCTTCCTCGCCATGGACAACCTTAGTTGTTTCAAAAGCCAAAAGACGCTGTGCCTCTCTGGGATTTAAGATCGCCTTTTCAATTTCCTCTAAAGGTAAAAAAGTGAACATCCTGAGCATTTGAGGAACTAATTGGTCGGGCGTTTGAATAAGGTACTGGTAAAAATCAAAGGGACTTGTCTTCTTTGGATCCAGCCAAATCGGTCCCTTTTCCGTTTTTCCCATTTTTTCGCCGCTGGCCGTGGTTAAAAGAGGGAAAGTCAGGGCATGTACCTCCGCACCATGGATTTTTTTGATTAAACTAGCTCCCTGAAGGATATTGGCCCATTGGTCCTGTCCGCCGATTTGCAGACGACAACCAAACTGTTCAAACAACTCCAGAAAATCCCAGGCTTGCAGAACCGGGTAGCAGAATTCCATCAGAGTGAGGCTTCCTTCATCTTTTAGGCGATCGGCAAAGGTGCGCATTTTTACCATCTCGTTTACCGAGAAGACCTTGGCCACCTTGATCATAAAGTCATTTAAAAAAGAGAAATTGCCCATCCAACGGCTGTTATCAATCATCAATGCGGCATTTTCACCGCTGAATCTAAGAAGTCCCATTTCTTCTACCTGCTTTTTCATCTTTTCGCCATTAGCGGCGATATCTTGGGCAGAAAGAAGTTTGCGGCTTGTTTTCTTGCCGGTGGGATCGCCGATCAGACCGGTGGCGCCACCCAAAATAAAGATGACACGATGCCCCGCTTTTTGCAGATGGTGCATTGCCATCAGGGATAACAAATGACCCAAATGCAGGCTATCAGCCGAAGGATCAAAACCCTCGTAGACGGTCGCTCCCGGAGTATTGAGGAGTTTTCTTACTTTTCTGGCATCAGTTGTTTGAAACACAAAATCACGATGGTTCAATAGGTCGTAAGCTTCCATTTTTTTGCCCTCTTGGCTTGTTAAAGTACCCTTGTTAACCATGTTAGTTTTAGTTGATTAACTACTTTAGTAGTAGCATAATTATGCTTTAATGTCAAGCGCCAATTGTTTATGTCAATTGTTTGATTAAATTTTTATAGCACAAAGTCATTTGTCTAACTTGTTTAAGAGGGCAGTATTCATTGGCCCTATGCGCCATTTTAATTTTTCCTGGTCCCCAAATTAGGCAATCGCCCCAGCGTTTAAAATTACCGGCCTGTGTCCAATAGGGCGCTACGATTACTTTCTTTTTTCTTAAGATTTTCCAGCCGGTATCTTGGGCTTTTTGGAAAATAAGGCTTCGGGTGTCAAGTAGGTTGGATTCTCCGATAAATCTGGCTGTCACCTTAGCCAGCGGATCAATTTTATGAATTATTTTTTGAAGTTGTTCTAAAATTTTTTTAGGATTTTCTTTTGGAAGAAATCGTCGGTTGATGGAAATTTGGCAGGAGTCCGGGATAACATTGCTTGCTACGCCGCCATTTATTTGGCAAACAGCTTGAGTTGGGGCGCCAAAAAGTTGATTGGATTTTTTTTCCCATTTTAACTCTAATTTTTGCAGGGCATTGATAGCCGCGGCGGCTTTATAAATAGCGTTGAATTTTTTATTTTTGGATCCGCTGGTTTTGCTGGAATGAAGAGCTTGTCCCGTAAAAGAAACGCGCATATCCATAGCACCTTTTTGCCCGATGATTAAACATCCGTCAGTGGGTTCGGCAATAATTATTTGGGCCGCTCTGTTTTTTATTTTTATTGTTTTAAGAAAAGCTTGACCGCCGGTACAAGCATCTTCTTCATCGGCGTCAAAAAGAAAATAAATATCTTGGTTGGGGGTTTCTTTTATGGAAAGGGCGGCGGAGATAATAGAAGCGAGGCCCGCTTTCATATCTGATGCTCCTAAGCCAAAAATATTTCCTTTTTTGACGTTGCCTTTAAACGGATTGGTTGTCCAGTGATTAGTAAGAGGCACGGTGTCGGTGTGTCCGCTAAAAATCAAAGGATGGGACGAATTTTTACCGGTAAATTTTACAGTTACATTATATAAATCCAAGTCGCCTTTTTTTAATTTGGTAATCAGGCAATTTTTTTTAGGAAATAAAGAAGCAATAAAAAAAGCAATAGCGCGGTTGCTTTTTGTGCACTGGGAATCTAAGGAAATCAGTTTTTTTAAGAGTGCTATTTCATCCATAAATCTTAATGATACGTAAGTTATTTCTAACTTATATTTTGGCCCTTTTTTTAAAAAAAGTCAATTTTTAAGAAAAACCTCGCACAAGTTGTGCGAGGCGTCATGGTTCAAACGTTAAGCCTTATTATTTCCCTTAAAGTTGACTCTAAATGAGGCAAGATGTGAAAATATAGCGGGGGAATTTGATCTCCTGGCGAATTACGAATGAGAGAAGTTATTTGCTCCAGTCTTTCGGCATAGATTTCTTGCATTTTGATTTCGCGACCCAACGGATCGGCCAAGATGCCGGGTTGTGGTTGGAAAGCTTGGGCAGGATCGCCACTATCAAAATAGATAATATCCCACCAAATTTCGCCGACCTTTTTGAGTATGCCTATACCGGCAAATCTTAGCCCGTGTATTTCACAGATCCTTTGAGAAGATGTGTGAGCTTGGGTACACTCAACCCAAAAATTCCAGTTTCTTTGACGAGCAAAATCAATAGCTGCGCCAACCAGCCTAGTCATCGTCCCTTTTGGGGCATTTGGTAAGGATAACCAACGTCCACATTCGTAAACGTCGCCTTTTTTAACCAATGCGGCATGGGCTAGGATTTTCCCTTCATCTTCCATTACCCAGGAGAAGAGATTGCCTTTTTGCCAGTCAGCCAAGATCTCAGTTTGCCAGAGATCGGGCTTGGTTAAAGGTAAATAAGGAAAATAGCATTTCCCGTCTTGTCCTGTCCAAGCAATTCTTGTTAATTCAGCCAATTTGCGCGCCCAATAGGGAACCTCCGTGATCTCGGACCCTGTTAGAATTTTCATCTTTCCCCCTATTTTTGAAAGGACAGTTAATCGTTTTTCAGCGACTTTTATTATCTTAAGATAATATTGATTTTTTGTCAAAGAAAATTTGTTTTTAAAAAAAGGGACAGATGTTTGAAAATAAAACCCCCGCTTTGGCGAGGGTAAGGGTTTTGTTGTTCCTTCTTAATTTAAAAGGACTAAGTTAAAAAACGGCCCAGGCTCATTCTTTCGGCTGCTCGTTCAAAAAGGTGTCGTCGGGGCGGTTCAATGATTTGTTGGC
>MFQT01000001.1:17647-26674 GCA_001783145.1 Candidatus Magasanikbacteria bacterium RIFOXYB2_FULL_38_10 | reverse complement strand
TGGCTTCTAAACCTGGGGCAGTCACTTTCTGTTTGGTCATACCGGAGCCAATTAAGTAGTAATCAGATCCCATTTTTACCAAGGAGCCAACCGGATAAGCAGCGGTGTTTATTGAGGAAGAACTGATTTTGTAAATATAAGGGAAGATTGCTGGATCAACATCGCGGACTCTCTTACCCCAGTCATTACCCCAAAGGGCTTTGGCAATATTGGCTGTCTCAATCCAACGTAATATACCTCCGGCTTCAACAGCGTATACTTTGGGATCGGTCTGAATCTTAACTAATTGAGTACCGGGACGATAAGTGACAGTTCCTCCAACAGCAAGAAGAGCCAGGTCTGCATCAGGAAGAGTTTTTACTATTGTCCAATCTTTATGCCAAGAGAAATAAACATCTTGGTTGGGAAAGGTATAACGTTTGCCATCCGTAGCGATATAGAAGACATCTTTGGTTAATGAACCTTTGACAACATCACCAACGGATACGGCAACGGAGAGAGCAGAAAGACTGGCTGGTATGGCCGGAGTAGCTGGAACGGCTGGAGTCACTGTGGGCACGGCCGGAGTGGCAGGAACTGCTGGCGTGGCAGGAGTAACGTATCCTCCTCCGCCACCTCCGCCACCACCTCCAGAAGGAGCGGAGCAAGTCCCGCTTGGCGTGATAGTAATGGTATGCTGGGCGGAATTAGACGGACAATTTATATAAACGCTGGAAACGCTGGATCCACAAGTTTGAGTGGTATTGCACTGACCACTATTAGAAACCGAAAAATCTTTAAGATCAGCCGAACTAATGTTAATAATTGAGCTGGCTTCTACTACAAAATCAAAACTGGAATTATTAACCGTAAAAGATTGAACGGTGGTATCTGTACTTAAAGTATAACTTGAACTGTCAGACGGCAAAACCAAAGAAGCACCGGATGTGGTAGTTATATCATTAGCGGCTCTAATAACACCGGCCAATCCCAACATTAGACCAAAAAACAGCGCGAAGAAAAGACTCTTAGAAACTATTTTCTTCATAAAATTAAATTAAACTATTTTATATTGAGTCTTTTTTAGTTGCGACAATCAACTGTGCTAATATCCACAGTATTGCCGGTAAGTATAGTCAGATATTTGGTTGTACCGGCCACATCTTTTAACACGAAACAGCTTCCTTTACCCGTTCCACCGGTAGCATCAATCAACAAAGTGCTGGTTGCATTGGTAGCCGCGGTAAATTTAAAAGTCCCGGAAGCGGAAACATCACCGGTATTAGTCACGTCAAACGTACCAAGTTCATAACCGGCTGTATAACCTAAAGTTAAATTATCCTTTTCAAAAGTGGAGGTGGTTGTTCCATCACCAATGTCTATCTGCTTGCCTGTAGCGTTATAGATGATTAAATCGCTGACTACATAACCGTTAACAGTAACATTATCAGTCACCGCGTTGCCCAATGTCACGGCGCCATTGGCTACCAAAGCGCCGGTAAGGGTGGTGGCACCAACTACAGCCAGCGTGCCCGAGGCGGAAACATTACCGGAAGAATCTACATAAAACTTACCCAAAACATCTGCCGCAACAGCGCCTACTGCCAAAGTATTTTGGGTTAAAGTAGAGGTTGAAGTCAAGTTTCCAACAGTCATTACATTAAAATAACCGCCCAGGGTGACCAAATCCGAAGCCGCGTTGCCCAATGTCACGTTACCATTAGCAGTTAAAGCGCCGGTTAAAGTGGTGGCGCCAATTACAGCCAGAGTGCCAGAGGCGGAAACATTACCGGAAGAATCCACATAAAACAAACCCAATGCATCATCCGGTCCAGTAGCAACCTTAAGATAATCCTGACCCAAAGTTGAGGTGGTGGTCCCATCACCAACAGTCATTACATCAAAATAGCCGCCCAGGGTGACTAAATCCGAAGCCGCGTTGCCCAAAGTTACGGCGCCATTGGCTACCAAAGCGCCGGTAAGGGTGGTGGCACCGGTGACCCCTAAAGTCCCACCGACAGAAACGTCGTTACCCACTGTTGTAGCGCCGGAAACAGAAAGAGGAAGAAAAACCAACATAAAAACAAAACAAACAACCAGTTTCTTTGCTTGTCTTGTTTTTAGACCTAAAATTTTTCTCATAAAAGGAAAAAGTTAATTAGTTTAAATTACTATTTATCAATCAAAGAGACACGACTTTTATTCTTTTTGATTGAATTATTTATTAAAAAATTTTTCTTGCCGCGCGGCGTAAAACTGAATTATATCCACTATTTTATCCACTTCCTGATCGTAAACAATTGCTCCGGTATCATACAGCAAAACTTTTTGGCCGTTTTTTAAATACTGGTAAAGCACCGGATTTTCTTTTAATAAGCTGGACGCGTCTTTTACAGTAGCCACGGTAAACTGTGTAGCCGGCAAAAGAATATGCCGCGAGACCTTTTCCACTATGCCCCCAACTTCCGGATCTTTATTGGATAAGTCCAAAAATTCTTCTTTGGTATTTAAATTTTTATTTTCAAACGCTGGTTGATTTAACTTTCTGTTCTGATTTCTATAAATATCAAAAACAAACCAACTGACAACTAACAACAAAACAATCAATAAAATTAAAATTAAAGACAAAATTACAAAAACTTTTGTATCTTTTTTCTTTGCCCAAAAAAACATACTTTTCATTGTTTATATTATATCACAATTATTCTTAAAAATCACTATCTGTGGATAACTCCCGCCTCACCTTTATTTCTTCAACTCCCCTTTTCCTAATTTTTCCAAAAATAATTGCACTTCAGCGGCATAACCGGAATCCAAATCTAAAACCCGCTGAATATATTTTTGGGCATTTTCTTTATCGTCAATTGCGGCGTAAGCCATAGCCAAACGGCCGTAATATAAAGGTTCACCGGATTTTAAACTAATGGCTTGGTGAAGCAAAGTAATAATCATGCGATATTCCCCTCTTTCATAATACCTATTGATCAATTCCTCTATATCTTTAATATCGGTAAAATTATATCCCAATAAAAGAGCGGCTTTAATTTCTTTAATAGCTTCGGTGTCTTTATCTGCCACATAATAAGCCTTGGCCAAATGCCAATAACCATGGCTAAACATAGGATTCATTTCTATAGCTTTTCGCGCTATACTAATTGCTTCATCAAAATTTTTCCTCAATAATTTACTTTGACTTAATACGTAATAGCCCGTTAATCTGCCGGGGCTGGCCTTAATGGCCTCATTTAAATAAAATTCCGCCTCCTGCGGCTCTTTTTTATTATAATCAGACCATAAATTATACAACTCACCCAATTTTAAATTAAAAAAATTATCTTGTGGGTTATAAGCTAAATTTTTTTTCATTTCGCCAATAGATAGATCGAAAAAATCATTAATATCCTCTTTGGATAAATTAGGCGCCTGGCGAACAATGTTTAGCCCGACGGCTGTTACCAACATGGTTCTAATATCTCTATCTAAGGGCGTTTTATAATTTAAAGCCTTTTTATAATATTCCACGCCACCGGCTAAATCGGCTTGCTTCTGAACCAGATATTCGGCCTTTTTAACCTGGCGGACAGCCAAAATGGGTTCTATATTAAAAGAATAAATAAGATACAAAATAACAGCCGCAAAAACAAAAACCGGCCAAAGGTTGTTTTTATTCAAATCTTTTTTAGGCTCTATAGACGGAGCTTCTCCAAATGATGGCGGAACTGACAAAAATTCTGTCAATCCCAAAACCAAAAAAAACGGCAGATAGGAATTAAGGCTATCAAAAACAAAAAGATTCTGGATAAAATAAGCCACCAGCAAACTGACAAAGCCGCTAAAAAGCAAATGGGAAAGAAACCCTTTTTTCAAGCTCTTAACCAAATAAAATAAAGTAGCCCCAAAAATCAATAAATAACTTAACAATCCCAGCATTCCCACGGTTGACAAATGTTCAAAAACAACATTATGCGGACGATCAAAATAAGTCTGTGTAGGGGTAAAAGTGTAAAAAGAAGGAGAAAAATATTTATCAAAAATTATGGCAAAATTTTCCAGCCCCACTCCCAAAACAGGACGATCCTTAAAACCTTGCCAAGCCGCTTCCCAAGCTAAAAAACGGGTATTAACCGTTGGATCGCTCAAAGAAACGTCAAAAGCCCTGTACAAAGAAGGTATTTTTTTAACCACCGCGGCGCTATTTAAAAATAAAATCAAATAAAAACCTAAAAATAAAATTGTTAAACTTCCCAAGACAATACTGAGACGGCGATTATTTGACAAAATAATATTTAAAAAAACAAAAATAAAAAAACCCGCCGCTATTCCCAAATAAGCGCCGCGGGTTCCGGTATAAATTACGGATAAAATTTGCAAAATCATTAAACCGCCCAGCGCCACACGCCAAATATTTTTTTTGATTTTCAAAAAAAGAAAAAAAGAAAAAAAGAAATGAAAAATTAAATAAGCTGCCAAAAAAGAAGGATTGCCGGTGGTGGAATCTATGCGGCCGGTTCCGGCGTTATAAACGCCCCACCAATTAAATTTTTGTGCCAAGCCATAAATGGTTGCCACAAAACTTATTCCCACTGTAGCAATAATATAATTTATCCACTCTTTTTCTGTTTTAAAAACCGAGATTAAAATAATAAAATAGACAATAAAATGGAGCCAGGTAAAAATTCCCCCCATTCTTTCCAAGTCGCCCCAAAAACTCAAATTAAAGTCAACGCCAAAAAAGGCGCTAATAAGCAAAATAAGGGAATAACCCAACAAACTAAAAAACAAAAAATTAATTTTAGGACGCAATTCTTTATACTTATAGGCCAGATAAAAATAAACTCCGGTCAAAATTTCAATCAAAATCCTAAAAAAGAAAATCTTGGAAGTGACAAAAGGATACATTAAAGAAGAAAACATTAAAAGCGGGGCGATTAGGCTTAAATACAGGCCGGCTTTTAGAAGTTTTAAAATATATTGATCAAATTTGGACATATTGTTAAATGATTGAAAGATGGGTATTTCTAATTTTTTTGCGTTGCGGACTTATCGCCCTCGTCTGCAAAAAAATTAGAAATACCCATCTCAAAGATAAACATTGTAATCTTATCTTCAATCTTACCAAAAAAAAACAAAAATCAAAAGACCCCTGAAAATCAGGGGTCTTTTTTTCTAAATCAGAGTTTCAATTATTTTTGAGCGGTCCAAGAAATACCTGTGTTGAGGCTGCCTACACGATAACCAGCTGTCCATTCCTGGGTTTCGCTGGAAGCATAAGCAGTAGCCACAGAACCTGCTGCGCCAGACAAGGTTGCATAAGCGTGAGAAGAACCTTGTGACTCATCAGACCAAATGAAGTTACCTTCATAGGCTGTACCAGCTCCGGCAGCGGCCGAATTTAGACCAATACCATATCCACCAGCTGTGCCGCCGTAGAAAGCTCCCGGCAAAGCATCAAGATAGTACATATTGTAATTGGTAGTGACGGCAGTACCGCCAGACGCTAAAGAGTCGTCATTGACTAACTCAGTAGTGACGGCATCACCATCGGTAGAAACACCGGAAACATTCTGCACTCTGGCTTTCAACTTAAAGTTGGCGCCAGAAACTGGAACTTTCACTTCAGTGGCAAAAACCACGATGACAGTGCCCGTGCCAGTTACAGGAACGTTAGTAGCCGCACAACCAAGGTCAAATGAATCAGTGGTCATACAACCTGTGCCAGTCGTGTCTAATTCACGGGCAGCTGCTGTGCTGGAGCCGTCAAAAATATAGACTTCGGAAGCTGGGTTCAACAGGACATCATCCTTGTAGAAAGCAAAATCATCCAAGGTGAGAATACCTGTTGTGGTTGTTGTATCAGAGATAGACACATTAAATGTAAGCTTCTTCAAAGAGGCCTGGGTAGGAGAAGCTGTTACATTAAAGTTGGCCAAAGTAACTGTGGAGCCGCTTGACAATTTAGTGGAAGCCGCAGCTGAGGTGATAGAAGGCTTCGTGCGATATAACACCATGGTGTTGGCAGTCACATCTGTTGATGGAACATTGATAGCCACGTTAGACTTGGCACCGCGAGCCAGAATAGATCTGGTCTGGCTGTTCAAGCTTTGGGCGGCGTTTTCCAATCTAAGAGCATGAGTCACACCGGCTGAAGAATTCAAATAGGTGTTAGGTTGGGCTTTAACAGTTAAATTGACAGTTGTACCCTTAGGAATAACCAAAACAGGATTCAAATTGAAGACAGCATAACCTGAATTGGTATTTGGGGTAGCAGTAGCAGTCAAGTTCACTTCCAAACTATTCAACGGAGCAGTAGCACCATCGGTGTACAATCCAAAGTTGGTCATAGTAGAAGTGGCTTGAGCAGAAGTGGCACCCTGAACTGTCATCTGATCAAAGATAATAAGGGATTCAAGCTTAACATCTTCAGTGGTAGCTGTTAAGGAGAATTTGCCTAAGCCAACACGATCAGTGCTAGCCATACCCATAGTCACAATTTGTGACGCTGGATTATCAGAAGCCAAGGTGACAGATAAAGTACCATTAGCGGCGATATAAACAGCTTGGTTCACTTGATCTGTATCATAAGTAGCAGAAGTCTGGCTTACTTTCTTATAGTAAGTGACAGAATCCAAATCCAACACCGCTTCGGCTGTGGTTATGCTTTGACCGGAAAGGACAGAAGCATAAATATCAACGGTGGCGCTTTGGCCAGCGGTGATTTCCACGGAAGGAGAAACAGTGAGGGTATAAGAACCATCTTCACCAGCACTATCCAAATTAGCTTGAGTCTCACCAACTTGTACGCCATTTATCTTGGCGACTAAATTGTAGAAAACATCACCTAATTGATAAGTACCAGCGCCATCATCCTTAATAACCAATTGATTGACAGTGACGCCTTCAGCCGCACCAGCGGTAATTTTATAGGAAGCGATTTTAACATCAGCTTCGTTAGTAATACCGTTAGGGTTGGCGGAAGTGCCATCTGGCAATGAATTATTTTGAGCTACTGATAAAGCGCCGGAAGAAACTGTCAAGGCGCTGGCATCTAAGGAACTGGCCAAACTAATGGCAGTTAAAGATGTTTGAGTAGTGGCATTACCAGCAGTGCTGTTTAAGGTAGGAGTGACAACAGAACCGGCAGTTAAATTGGTGCTGGCCGCGTTCTTTACGTCAGCTTTAATCACCAAAGTCTTGGTTTGAGTGGCTGGAATGATAAAGGAGCTGCCAAAAGTCCATTGTACGGCAGTATTATCAGCGGCTAAATCGGCAGTAACGCCAATTTGCGAGCCATCAACAAACATAGCAACATTATCAAGACCTACTTCATTACCGGTGCTGTCTGTTTTAAAGTAGACATCAGTCACTTTAACATCTTCACCAACCGCTTTGAAATCATATTTAGCAATTTCCACCTGGGTAGCACCTTGGGCAATATTGCCAGTTGGAGTTGTTGAATTCAAAGAAACAGTCAATGTACCAGCGTTGATAGTGGTTTCATAAGTTGAGGCATTGCCTTGATAGCGCACAGCCCAAGTAGCTTCTGTGGCATTATCAGGTTGCACCAAGTTGCCGTAAGAAGTATCCAAGATATCAATATCATAGATATTTTGGACCATGAAACGGAAGGTGCGGCTGGAGCCGGACACTACATCAGCGCGAAGTTCCAAAGTCTTGGCCAAACCTTTGCCAATGGTAAAGTTGAGGTCTTTAAATTCAACTGTTAAATCATCGGCCATGCTGGCAATAGCAGAACCAATCTGAACGCCCCCTTCATAAAGTTTAAAGTTGGCTAAATCAGCTTTGGCTACAGAACCGGCTTCGGAGAATTTAACGCGATTCAACTTTAAGATTTGGTCGCCACCTTGAATCTGCAATGACCAAACAGAGAAGTTGTTGGTGCCTGGATTAACAGTGTTGTCGCCGCTCGGAGCAATGTTGGTAATTTGAGCATAGCCATTATCAGAAACGGCAATGTAAGTGAACAAATTACCGGACAAAGGAGCAGACATACCAACAGTACCGGTGCCATCAATCACCACATCGGCGGCGGCGGCAATCTGCATACCAATAGTCGGGCCTGAATTTAGGTTATCCGACATATCGGCTCTGACAGTGATTGTTTTGGTGGTTCCGGCTGGAACTGTAAACAATCCGGCGCTGGCATTGAAAGTAAATACTTTCTCGCTCAAAGCGCTGTGCTGGGCAATGAAAGTATCGCCATCATAAATGTAAAGAGTGGCAATATCGTTATTCGCGCTAACGCCAATCTGTTTCATTTTGATGGTTTTTACTTTAACTGCGCCATCAGCTGAAGCAGTGAAATTAAATCTAGCCATTGGTGTGCGACCAGAGCTGTCTGAAGAATCAGAAGCAGTGTCACTGACAATCAATGAACCGCTAGCTGGTGTATCAGAGGCTAAAGCCACTGTTAAAGAACCGGCGGTAACTGGTGTTACTGGAGTTGTACCTCCGACAACAGTAGTACCGGCTACGGTTGTTAAATTGGCATCCTTAGCAACTAAATCAGCGCCAGTGGTGTAAGCAGACAAATCAGTGGCAGTGGCGGCGAATTTGGTTTGAAAACCATTGGCTGTCAAACCTTCGGCAGTCACTTTCTGTTTGCTGGCGGCGGCATTGATATAGTAATAATCAGCACCCATCTTCACTAAAGAACCAACAGGATAAGTGGTGGTGTTTACTGAAGCGGCGCTAATTTTGTAGACATAAGGAAAAATTGATGGGTCAACATCGCGAAGACGAGCTCCCCAATTTGTTCCCCAAAGAGCTTGCGCAATACTTGCTGTCTCGATCCAGCGAAGTGAACCATTGGCTTCAACGGCATACACTTTAGGATCGGTTTGAATCTTAACTAATTGAGTACCAGGGCGATAAGCCACGGTACCACCAATGGTAATACCACCTAATTGAGCATCAGAGATGGTTTTTACCGTTGTCCAATCTTTTAACCAAGAAAAAGCAACATCCTGTGTAGGGAAAGTATAGCGCTTTCCATCAGCGGCATAGTAGAAAACATTCTTGGTAGAAGCA
>MFQT01000001.1:171-17605 GCA_001783145.1 Candidatus Magasanikbacteria bacterium RIFOXYB2_FULL_38_10 | reverse complement strand
GCGGCCACGCCCACTGACCACAAAATTGTGGTGGCAACTACGCCGATGGTAAGAACTTTCTTACCCATTTTTAATACATCGGTCATAAATGAATTTAATTCTTTCTTGCGGTCATGTCCGCCAGCTGGCGGATTTAGACACACAAATTTTTAATTTAAGCAGATACCCCTCGCCTTTCGGCTAGGTCAACCTTTGGTTGTCTGCCCTTTGAACATTGCTCTAATTGAGTCCCATGAACAAAGCTTTTAAATAAAGGGATTCAAGCGTTTTGAAACGCTTTCTAAAACTTACCCCAACTTACTTTGCGGGCTAAAGCCTTAGAGCTGTAAAGCTTTCAAGCTCCACAGCTCTCTGGCCTTACTATTTATTTAATGGTTGTTTTAATTTCTGCAGTCGGCGCAATAACGCCGGTGCTGGTGACAACACCAGGCACACTGGGAACGGCGGGCACTGTGCTGGAAGCCACTACCTGCTCCACAGGTACGGCTAAAATCTTAGTGGCATCTACTTTTACTTCTGCCACTTGGCTCAATACAGAACTCTGTTTTAATTTATCTACCGCCGCGTCTAAATTATCTTTAGCCAACTCATCTTTAGCCTCTGTTAAAGTGGTTTTGGCCGCTTCGGTAGTTTGTTTTACCGGTTCAACTAATTTTTCTTGAGCCGCTTTTAAAACAACATTCTCTGTTTTAGGAGTAGAGGTAGTCACAAAAGTATTTACCTGCTGTTCAATTTGCGTCACTTTTTGCGCAATAGCATCCAATTTGTTATCAACAATGCTTTTAACTTCTTCTTTAGAAACAGTGGAATTGTCTGCCTGATGTTTTTCCACAATTACTTCTATAGCTTTAACACCTGTTTCTTGAGCCACAGCCGCGGCTTGTTTTACCTGATCTGCCACTAACACTACATTATTATTATTTAAAACCGGCACCACGACAGCCACAACCGGCGCGTCTTTGGCGGCAATAGCGGCATCGGTATTGGTTTGTTCCAAACTCTTTTGAATTTCTGTTGATTTTTGATCAACCACTTTGGCCACATCTACCACCACCTGAGAAGAACCCACTGTTACCGGATCATTTTTAATAGTATCTAAATTAACTCTCACCACTTCCAAATCATTTTTTAAATGCTTAACGGCCTCTTCCACTTTTTGTTCTTTTTTAATTTTAGAAACATCACTCTTAACAATTTTCTTAACTTCCTCAGCGCGGCGGCCGGCAAATTCCATACGCAATTTAATTTCTTCTGGTTTAGAGGCCAAGGATGTCTGCATGCTTTCCGTAGCCAACTTAACAGAATACAGTACATCACCGGGCAAGCTGTTATAGGAAGCGCTGACAGTGGTTGTCCAACCGCCAAAAATTAAACCAAAGATAGCCATTACCGCCATTACCGGACGCACCACATAACCCACCATTCTGCTTGGCAAGAAAATTTTTAAAAAATTCCAAACACTGTCCATTCTCCACCAAGTAGCCGCCTTCTTGGCTTCCAAGGTATTGGAAATTTGCATAACCAAAATTTCCCGATTGGATTTTAACCACTCGGGATTCGGCGACACGCTGGCGCGCAAACTTTTAAGAGATTGAATTTTATTTTTTATTTCGGACATTTTAATTTTGATTGAGATTGGAATCGTTTCATTACTTGGATTCTTTATCCTCCATCACTTTTTTTAACGTCTTGAGCGCGCGATGCAAAAGCACGCGAGCGCCAACTTGTGACTTGTTTAAAATTTCCGCAATTTCTCCCACTGATAATTCATCAATAAAACGCAATGTCAAAGCTTCACGATATTCATCTTTTAAAACTCTTAAACTCTTAATCAATTCTTCCATTTCATTTTGCGTTTCCATTTTTTTTACAGCCGTTCCCTCATCGGAAAGTTTTTTCAAAAGCAAATCATCAATTGGTGTTTCTCCGGCCACGGCGCGATGACGATAAAAATCTATTACTTTATTGCGCGCCACGCGATACAAGAGACCGGCAAATTTCTTAACTTCTTTTCCACTGTTGATGTGCTCCCAAGTTTTTAAAAAAACTTCGGCAGTCAAATCTTCCGCATCGGCTACCGAAGAAACTTTAAAATAGATAAAACGATAAATCTTGGGGGCATACAAATCATAAAGCTTTCCAAACGCATCTGGGTTTCGTTTTACCTTGACCTCGTAAAGCAACCACTTTTCTTGTAGCTGTGTTTTGACTGACATTTAATAAGACGAAATTAAAAAGAAAATGTTACAGTGCCTATTGCAGAAGCTAATTTTGTTTAGATTACTTACAATAGACCCCACATCATTTTCCTATAATACTTATTACACTTAAAAGAAAGTATAGCAGAATAGCAAATAAAAAACAATGCCTCAATTAAGCTTACGTTCAACTTAATAGAAAGGAGCCTTTTTAGACTGTTAATCCTAGCCTTTTTTAATACATTGAAAGAATGATTAAAATTTCAAAAGTTTCAAACCTTGTCTAAACCACTCTGTTTGTATACACTAGTCTATACAAACAGAGGTTTTTTTGGACTTTAGACAAACCTGCAGAAAAAAAATTAAGCTTAATTTTTAAACCCCTTTCTCCACCCAGGCTCTTGACATTTTTTAACCCCTGTGATATGCTGTTTGTATACACTAATCTATACAAACAGACCAAATTCAGGATATTAAACCAGTCTAACCAAGAAGCAAAAAAACACTTAAAACTAAACCTTTCAATAGCAGAAATATGAATGAAGTAATCAGACTATCCATTTCCGAAGCAGCTAGAATTTTTGGAATTAATTCACAGACCATTAGAAGAGCTATTAAAGATCAGGAAATTAATTACGCGGTAGTCAGGGGCAGATACCAGTTGAATTTTGAAAGCCTCTTAAAATGGTCCCAGAAAAAAACTACAGTCAAAAACAAGTTAGAGCAAAAAGGCATTGGCCAATTTGTGGATAAGTGGAAAATTAAAAACCCCCTGTACTCCCCTAACCCCAAATTAATTAAAAACACCGAAGAGAAAGGAGAGAAAAAAAATAAAGAAAATAAAAAAGAGGAAGAAAAAAAACAACCCAAACAAGAGTCTCTGGACGGCTTACAAAATCAAGAAAAAAATACCAAGCAAACCGGCGCCTAATCAGTTGCCGGTTTGTGCTTTTTTTGATAAGATAAAGGTGGGAAAAATAACATTTCTTTTTTATATGTCTTCTCAAAAAAATCCTCAAGAAAAACCACTTGTGGGAAAAGTAATAGAGACAACTAACTTAGCCAAGGCTGAAGAAATTGCTCAAAATATTTTACCTGTTTTAGGTGATAACAAAAATCGTCCCAATTTTTTTATTGGCACACTCAACATTACGACAGCACCTTTTAAAGCCTTGGCTAAACCCTTACATCGTCATTATCACAAAAAATATCACAGCCGCTACAAGCACGCTAAAAAAATCTTTGCTTTGGATTTGGCCTTGGTAATCGGAGCCTTAGGTTTAGCCGCAACCGTCTTTTTTTTATTCTTTGCTCCGCCTGCCAAAAGTTATTTAAATATTTCTTTAACCGATTCAACCGCCACTGTGGGAGCGAATCGTGATTTTAAAATTTCTGTTATCAACAATACCACTGATAATCTTTCTGATATTGTTTTATCTTTTCAAATTCCCAAAAATATTTTCATCAAAGAATACCCGACTAACTTTGATCTGCCCAGCGCTTCCCTTAAACTGGGGTCATTGGCTAAATCGGCAACGCAAGAAATTATTTTTAAAGGCCAGGCCTGGGGAGCTCTTAATGAAACGGAAAAAATTTTAATCCGCGGGTCATTTATCACAGCACAAAATAAAAAAGTGGAACAACTTACCACCTTAGACATACCTTTAACCAAAACATCTTTAGAAGTTAATTGGACTTTGCCGGAAAAAATAATTGTTGGACGCGCTTTTAATATTGATATAAATTACCAAAACAATTCCGGCGACATGCTGTCCAAGGCTGTAATTATTCCCGACTTTCCCAAAGACTTAACCATTCTCTCCGGTACCAAAGATTTGTCACAAGGGCGCTGGGTCCTGCAAAACATTCCGGCCGGTAAAAACGAACAAATTAAAATTACCGCCTACCTTAATAGTTTAACTGCTTCTCAAAATGGCTGGGAAAAATTAACCTTGCAAAGCTTTTTAGAATTTAACAATCAGCAAAACTTGCAAAAAACTTTATTGCAAAACGTACCGGCGGCAGATAATGGGCTTAGTCTGCAATTTAAAATTGATGATAAAAAAACCTTTTTTAAACCGGGCGAAACCATTTCTTTAACCTTGCCTTACCAAAATAAAACAAACAAAGAAATTAAAGATTTGGTTTTTACGCTCACTTTACCTCCCATCCTAACCTCTAAGCAGGTGACTACTGTTTTTTCCCCAAAAATCTCTTTAAAACCCCAAGAGCAAGGAGAGACAAAATTGACTTTTACTCTGGCTAAAGATTTAAAACCGGGCGAAGAATTAACTCCCAATTTTTCTTTAATTTTGCGTCCCTCGGCCGATTGGTATTTTGTCGACGAGCCAACTATTCTTTACCGTTCTTTTGCCGAAGCTCAACAATTTAAAATTTCCACCTTTTTAAAATTGCACGCGGAAAGCCGCTACTTTACCGAAGAAGGAGACCAATTAGGTCGTGGGCCTTTGCCTCCACGCGTTGGCCAAACAACCAAATATTGGATTAATTTATTTGTCACGACCTCCCCTAATTCTGTAAAAGGTGTTCAACTAAGGGCAACCTTGGCCCCGGGAGTTTCTTGGACAGGCAAAACCATTGTCACCGAAGGAGAACCCATAAAATTTGATCCTATCACTCGCACAATTAGTTGGAAAAATGATTTGGTAGAAGCCACCGGCGGCGACACTTGCCCTTGCGTCGGCGCCGGCTTTGAATTATCAATCACCCCCTCTATTACTGATTTGGGTTTAACGCCAAAATTGTTAGATCAAATTTATTTAAGTGGTACAGATATTTATACTAATGAATATCTGGAAACCGGCGCCTCTCCCCTTACCACCTCCTTAACAACCGATTCTTACGCCAAAGGTAAAGGACAAGTGCGGGAGTAAACCAAGACTCCAACCAAAGATATGGAAACAATCATTTTTATTTTAATTGTTGCAGGAATACTGGCCTACTTTTGGCGCTTCCCCTTTCTGGGATTATATCTGGTCATTTTTACCGCTCCTTTTTTGGGTTTGACAATTGATTTTAGCCTTTACACTTGGGCTAGAAATCTTCCTCTTCTTTCCGGCGTGCAAGCCCCCCTGTCTGATATTTTGGCGCTGATTCTTTTAACATCTGTCATTCTGAAATCTTTAGCCAAGGTTCCCAATCGTCTGGCTTTATCCGAAAAAAAAATTTATTGGTTGATGATTTTTAAAGAAACCGGCTTTGAATATTTTATCCCCTTTTTAGTCATTGGTATTTTTTCTTTATTTAATGTGGAGAGCAGTCAACTAGCCGCGTCTTTTAAATATCTTCTGCGGCCAATCGCCTTTTTTTATTTAATGTGGATTGTCTTGCCTTACGCTGTCATTTCTTCCAAAAAAATTCTACAACTCTGTTTGGAAATAACTTTGGCCGCCGGCATAATTTCCGCTTTATTGGGCTGGTTTTCTGTTTTTCTAAAAAATGGTTTTGATTTTGGACAAAGATTAATCCCTGTTGGTTTTAAGGGCTTTGTCCCTTTAACCTATAACCATAATATTTTGGCCGAAGTATTAGTGATGGTTGTACCGCTGGTTTTTTACTTTTTTATTGATTGGCAAAAAAAAGGCCAACAACAAAACCTAGATAAAAAAACGCCGGAAGAAAAAAATATTCTTAAAGAAAATCGCCACAGGGCACGCCGAGCGGAAAAATTTTTTTTCTTACTTTTTGTTTTTATTGTCATTACCGCCCTGTTAACTTTTTCCCGCGCCGCCTGGCTCTCTCTTTTATTTCAGTTTTTGGCTTACTTAATTTTTAAAAGCTTTAAAAAAAATTCAGGACTGGAAAAATCTTTCACCGCGCCAGCATCTCTGCCCGCATCTCTTTTAAAAACCTTGGGAAAAGTCCTTCTTTTATTTTCCCCCTTGCTTGTTTACTTGGCCTTTTTTTCTTTTAGCTATACTGTTCAATCTTCCAATGCCACCCGTCTGGATATGACGGAGATAGCCCTGACTTATTTTAAAAAACATCCTTTAATTGGCAATGGTGTGGGCACTTTTACCACCTTAATTGCCGATACACGCCTTTTTGCCGTGGAATACGGCGATCCCTTGGATTCACACGGACTGATACAAAAACTTTTAGCCGAAGAGGGACTGTTGGGATTAATATCTTTTTTAATCTTTGCCATCTGGATAGCCTCTTCCTTATATACCAGTGCCAAATACTCGGATGAATCTCAACAAGATTTGAAAAAACTGATTTTAATTTCCTTTTTAGGCTGTCTAGTTTTTCAAATTTTCAATACCTCTTATTATAATCAGCATCTTTGGCTGATTGCCGGGTTAGGACTGGCCGTTAAAAAAATCTATCCGCCGGAAATTATATGAAATCTCAAAAAATAAAAATCTTATTTGTAGCTAATGCTTTAGAAGTGGGCGGAGCGGAAAAATTTTTGCTTGATCTTTTAAAATATCTTGACAAGGGCAAATTTGAGCCCTATCTTGCTACGGTTATTGGTGGCGGGGCTTTAGAAGAACAATTTTTACAGCTTAACCTGCCTTTATACATATACGGACGTAGGCGCCTGCGCTATTTGGGCGGCATTGTGCAATTTTGGCAATTGTACAAATTGATGAAAAAAATTAAGCCCGACATTGTCCACACCCAACTTTTTGCCGCTGATCTTTGGGGCCGTTTAGCCGCTTTTCTAGCGCAAGTTCCTTTAATTATTACCACGGAACAAAATGTTAATGTTGATCAAAGTCTATTGCGAGAATTTTTAAAAATGTTAACTTACAGGTTAACCGATAAAGTAGTGGCTATTTCCACAGCGGTTAAAAATTATGCTATTAAAAAATACAAGCTGGCGGCGGATAAAATTGTAATTATTCCTAATGATGTGGATATTGCCGCTCTGGAAAAAAGAATGATTTCAACGACGCCCAAAGCAATAAATAAAAAAATTATCATCAATACCGGACGCTTGGTAATTCAAAAAGGACAGAAATATCTTTTGCAAGCTTTTGCCGCTTTGCCACAAAAAAATGAATGTGAACTATGGCTGGTTGGCAATGGGCCATTAAAAAAAGAACTGCAAACGCAAGCGCAAAATTTAGGCATTGAAAAACAGGTGAAATTTTTAGGTACGCGGCATGATGTACCGGAATTATTAGCTCAAGCTGATTTGTTTGCTTTTTCCTCTATTTTTGAAGGGTTGGGCATTGCCGTTCTAGAGGCGGCGGTGGCTAAATTACCCATCGTGGCCTCTAAAATTGATGGCATCTTAGACATTCTTAAAGATGAAGAAAGCGGCCTGTTAGTAGAGCCTAAAAATCCCGAAGTTCTGACTAAAGCTCTGCAAAAAATACTGGAAAACCCCTACTTGGGCAGGCAACTGGCCGAACGCGCCTATCAGCAAGTAAAAAATAATTTTGATGTGGCGGTGGTAGTTAAAAAATATGAAGAATTGTATGAAAATCTTGCAAGTAAATAAATTTCTTTATCGTAGAGGCGGAGCGGAAACGCATCTTTTAGATTTAGCTAACCTTTTAGAATCTCACGGGCAAGAAGTGGGTTTTTTCAGCACGAAAAGCCCCAAAAACAGACCCACAACTTTTAACCGCTATTTTATACCTTACGTAGAAATGCACGAACAAAAAGGAGTCTGGAACAAAATAAAAACTTTTGGACATATTTTGTATTCAAAAAATGCTTCTCAAAAAATAACAGAGTTGCTTAAAGATTTTAGACCCGATGTAGCGCATCTGCACAATATTTATCACCACCTCTCCCCTTCTATCCTGCCAATTTTAAAAAAATACCACATACCAACAGTGATGACTTTACATGATTACAAATTAATTTCACCTAATTATCGCCTTTTTGACCGCGGACAAATTTGCGAGGGCGTTAAAGGCGGACGCTATTATGATTGCCTAAAACACAAATGCATCTTTGGGGAAACCTTGCCTTCTCTGGGCGCCACCCTGGAAATGTACTTGCACAAATGGCTTAAAATTTATGAAAAAAATATAGATTTATTTATCTCTCCCAGCCAATTTTTAAAAGATAAGATGGTAGAATTTGGGCAGGACGAAAATAAAATTGTGATTTTACCAAACTTTATCAATCTTTCTGTGGCTTCCATTTTGCCGCCTTTAGGCAATTATCTTTTATACACCGGGCGCTTGGTAGAAGAAAAAGGCTTGTTGATTTTGCTGGAAGCGGCTAAACTTATACCGGAAGTTTCCATTCGCATTATGGGCACAGGACCCTTGCACAATGAGCTATTTAACAAAATAACCTTGGAACAAATAAACAACGTTAAGCTTGTGGGCTATAAATCGGGTGAGGACTGGCAAAGAGAATTAAACAATGCCAGGGCTTACGTATTACCCTCCATTTGGTATGAGAATTATCCCATTTCTCTTCTAGAAGCTTCGGCGCGAGAAAAAATAACTATTGCTTCAAAGGTGGGAGGAATCCCGGAAATGATTACAGATGGCGTTGATGGGCTATTATTTAAAATGGGCGACGCTGAAGATTTGGCAAATAAAATAAAAAGTGTTTGGGATGATGAAAATAAATTGAGACAAATGGGTAAAGCATCCAGGCAGAGAGTGGAAAAACAAAATGATCCGGAAATCTATTATCAAAAGATAATGGGGATTTATGAGAGGGTTAGCAAAAAGATTGGGTAATCTTTCTCATCTAACAATTCGCCAGAAAACACGCTATCAAATTTCCCAGCGGGAAATTTGCACTCTCACCCCTGGTTCGCTCGTCCGCCTATCGGCGGACACCCTGCCCACTCACCCTGTGCGAAGGTTTTCTTTCCCGAATTGTTAGATGAAAAAATATTATTAAAATGCCAAATAAAATCCTAAAAAAATTAAAGCTTTTAACCGTAGCACTGCTAACAGTGTCGCTTTTAACGCCCTTTGCCACTGATTCAGCCAGAGAATTAAAAACTACCTTTCCTAAACGCGCCAACTATTTTTTGTCTTGGGATCTCTCGGACGCTACCGCTCAAGACTTAGCCAAATGGGATTTGGTAATTTTGGACATGGAGCACCAAATAAAAAACAAGGATAAAATCCTAAAAATGCGTTCTCTTAATCCCAACATCATTATTCTGGCCTATATCACTTCTCAAGAATTGCGCGATGATGCCTTGGTTCTACGCGCTTACACCCCCTTAAGAGCACAAATCAAAGAAAGTCTAAAAGATGAATGGTGGCTTAAAAATGCCAGCGGCGGACAAATTTCCTGGTGGCCCGGTACTCATTTATTAAACATCACAGATGAATGCCCTAAAGTGAACGGTCAAAATTGGGATGATTTTTTAGCGCAATTTTTAGCGGATAAAGTTTTAAGCAGTGGCCTGTGGGATGGAATCTTTTTTGATAATACCTGGAATTCTTTAACGGAAAAAGTGGGAGCTAATTTAGATATTAACGGCGACGGAACAGCCGAATCCCGCTCGGCTATTGAATCTTCCTATCAAGAAGGCTTGAATAATTTGTTTGCTAACTTGCGTTCCCTTACTCAAAATAAATATTTTTTAATGGGCAACGATGGAGATATTTTTACCTCACTCAACGGCATGATGTTTGAAAATTTTCCTTATGCCCGCGGCTGGACTAAAATGATGCAGGATTTTAATGACTTTCCGACACGCGCGAGAGCGCCGTCTTACAGTTTATTTAACGCCAACACCGCCAACAACGGCGGACAAGACGATTATCAAAAAATGCGCTTTGGTCTTACTTCTGCCTTGCTTGGCAATGGTTATTATTCTTTTGATTTAGGTGATCAGGATCATGGGCAGGCGTGGTGGTACGATGAATATGATGTAAGATTGGGCGAACCAACCGGACAGCCTACCTTTGTTAAAACCGGCCAAACCAATAATTTTAACTTAAAAGGTTTGTGGCGTCGGGATTACAAAAACGGAGTGGTTTTGGTCAACTCCGGGAATACCAATGAAACCACGGATTTGGGCGCGGAATTTGAAAAAATAAAAGGCTCACAGGACACCAACATTAACGATGGGACAGTTATTTCTTCCGTCACCATTCCGTCTCAAGATGGTTTGGTGCTATTGCGGCCGGTAGATAAAATCATCGGAGCGGTTTTTAACAATGGCGCTTTTATCAGAATCTACAACCCCAACGGACAAAGTTTGCGCAACGGTTTCTTTAGCTACGACAATCGCTTTAGAGGAGGAGAAAAGATTTTTATTGACGAAAATTTAGCCATAGGAACGGAAAAAAATAAAATAAAAATAATTAAAGATGAAAACCTTAGCGAATTTTATCCCTTTGGCAAAGCCTTAAAAGGCGAATTATCTTTAGCATTTAATCCTGGCGCGCAATTATTGGCTGTAGCCAGACAAAAAGAAAATAATGAAGTAAAAATTTACAACATCAACGGCGTTCTTAAAAAAACTTTTTTTGCCTTTCCCAGATATAACGGCGGAGTAAATTTAGCCTTAGGCGATGTCAACGGCGACGGAACGCTGGAATTAATTGCGGGCCAAAATAAAAACCGTTCATTAGTAAAGGTGTTTTCTTTGGAAGGCAAGCAAATCGGCGTTTCCTTTTACGCCTTTGGCTCGGGATTTAAAGGCGGCGTAAATTTAGCCGCCGGGGATATAAATGGCGATAGCAAAGATGAAATAATTGTTGGAGCGGGAACAGGCAAACCGGAAATCAGAATCCTTAATGAAAAAGGCAAACAAATAGTTCGTGCTTTTTTAGGCGCCTCATCTAAAGTAAAAACAGGTATTAAAGTGGCAACCGCGGATATTGATGGCGATGGAATGGCGGAAATAATTTCTTTATCCAGCAGTGTTTTTACTACGGCTTTAAAATAAGATTCTTTGCCTGCAATTCAGAATGACATTTTAAAAACGACCCATTGTGAGCTGGGCCGTTTTTAAATAATCTTTTAATAGGCCTTGACGCCTAACTTTTTAACCGTAAATTGGGGGGTATAAACAATCTCCAACTCTGCACCCTTATAAATTTCTTTAATTTTTTTAACAATTCCTTCCCAGTTATATTCTTTAACTGCTAATTTTTTATTATCTTCCCCTATTTGTTTAGCAAGATCAGAATTATTTAAAATCCAAAAAATGGCGCGTTGCAAATCTTTAGCCTGTCCCACCTCAAACAAAAATCTTTTATCTTTAATCAGTTCCTGATGCTCTAAAATATCAGAAGCAAGCACTGGCAAGCCATAACTCATGGCTTCTAAAACCACCAAAGGCAAGCCTTCGGAAACAGAAGGATGAACAAATAATTTAGCATTTTCGTAAAGAGAGGCTAAATCAGCGCCACCCTGCCAACCGGCAAAAACAATATCAGAATTGCCAACAGCTAAATCTTTTAAAGTTTGTACATATTTGTCCGTATGCACGCCCTCGCCCACAATCACCAATTTTAAACCATTGGTTAATTCCGGAGAATTTTCTTGTTTTAAAAATTTAAAAGCCTCTACTAATTGATGAATGGATTTATGAGAAATCAAACGGGACACAGACAAAATATATTGATTCTTTTGCAAAGCCAATCTTTTTAAAATAGTTGATTGAGAATTTGTTTGAGATAAATTAACCCCATTAGGAACATATTGCGCTTCGCAGTTATATTTTGCTTTGACATAATCTTTTAAAGTTTGGGAGACCACAATGGTTTGATGGGGAAAATAACAAGCCGCGCGTTCTCCCAAAGAAAGCATGAGACGAGCCAACAGACCCCATTTGCCATGCAATCTGTCCTGGCAATGGAAAGTGACAATAATTTTAGTTTGAGGAGAAAAAATTCTGGGAATAAAAGACAACAAAGCCGGACCAACACCATGATAATGAATAATATCAAAACCGCGAGGCAAAGCATCTAGGGTAGCCGTAAAGGTTCCGGTAATGGCATCTAAATTTTTTGTTTGAACACTTTTTGTATACAACAAATTAACGCCCTGGTAATCAGGGGCTAGGGATTGGGTGTACCACTTGCGGCAATAAACATTAACATCATGACCATCCTTAGCTAAACGAGTAGCTAATTCTTCCACATGTCTTTCCACGCCACCAAAAGTGGCCGGGATTCCTTTTTGTCCAATAAAGGCTATTTTCATAATTTCTAAGTATTTGAGCTAAAATAGGCATAATTAACCTATTCTAGAACTGTTTATTATAGCACATTTAAGCGGTTTTGTCAAGGTATGTACCATCAGTTATGTACCATCAGTTATGTACCATCAGAAAATAAAAAAAGACCCAAGTGATAACGCGTTAGCATTAAACACTTGGGTCTCGCGACTTACTCCTTAAAGTTTGCCGCTAGATGCTACTTGCCCTGCATCAAGGGGTTAATTGTTACTGGCACACCGCCGACAGGGTGAAGCCACCCGAGGCGCCGGCAAAGCCATCCACCACGACGTAGTAGGTGTCGCCTTCAATCATGGCGAAACTGGCGCTGTTGTTCCCCCAGGAAGTGCAGGCATTGGCCCTGCAGGCATCCGCGAGAACAAAGACATCCAGCTGGCTGGAGAGCCCGGAAAGGGAAACCCAAGCCGTGCCCGTGTAGGGAGCAATAAACTTGTAGACCGTCTCGGGGCCGGACTCGTCCAAGGCCGCGCAGGAATACGCGGACATGAGCGAATTGCTGGTCGCCGTATTGCCCTGGACGCTCTGACCACAATTGATCTGTCCTGCCGACGCACAGGTAGGCAAGCAGTTCGTGGCCATACGGCAGTCCGAATCGGCGCAGTCGATGTTGCCGTCGGCGTCGTTGTCCAGGCCGTCCGTGCAGACCTCCGGTACCTTGCAGTTCACCGCGCTGGCGCAGTCCGAATCGGCGCAGTCGATGTTGCCGTCGGCGTCGTCATCCACCTGGTTGGTGCAGTCCGCTTCCATGCAGTTGACCTGGAGGTCAAAGCTGGCCGCGGCACCGTTGTAACCATCCACGACCGCGTAGTAGATGCTTACCGGAACCGTGGTGACGGTGGCAGACGCGTAGCCCATGCTGGCACAGGAATCCGCCGCGCACCGGTCCTTCAGGATGAAGGTGTCCAGGTTGGTGGAGGAAGGATTGATGTTGATGGGCTTGAAGGTTACCTTGACGCTCGTACCGGGGTTGAAGACGAAGACGCCTTCGGAACCGGTCTCCGGGTACCCCGGCTTGCAGGAGTAGTTGTTGAGCCAGTTCTCGCCATCCGTGATACCGGACATTACTTCTCCGCAGTGCACGGTACCGATGGGCATGTTACAGGTACTGCAGGTATCGCCCTCGTCCGTCTCGCCGTCGCAGTCGTTGTCCGCGTTGTCGCAAGTCTCGTCCGTGGCGTGGAAGAGCGGATCACAGGTGTTGTTGCTCCAGGCTCCGGCCGAGCAGGTCTCAATGCCGGTGTTCCCAGCGCAAGCACCCACGCCGCAGGTCGTGCCCTGCGTCAAGCCCTCGTCAATCGTGTCGTCGCAGTCGTTGTCCGCGTTGTCGCAGACTTCCACGCCGGCCATTCCGGCCACCGCGTTGCACTGCGCACTCGAAGCATCCGCCTTGCAGACGTACTGGCCCTCGCGCTTGCACTCACCCACGCCTTCCAAACACGTTTGTCCCAGCACGTCACTCCACAGCTCGTCCGTCTGCCCATTGCAGTTGTCGTCCAGGCTATTGCAGAGTTCCGTGGCTCCGGGGTGAATGGCCGCGCTCTCGTCGTTGCAGTCCGTGCTGTTGTTCACGAAGCCCGTCGGCGTCGCGCAGGCAGAAGCGGTGATACTCACGTTACCGTAGTTGTCACCGTCCGCGTCGCGGTAAAAAAGCGACTGCACACCCTCGTCCGTTTCGGTGTCACAGTCGTTGTCCAACCCGTCGCACGTTTCCGCAGCGCCAGGGTGCACATTGCTCCGCGTGTCGTCGCAGTCCGCGTCATCCGTGACGTAGCCCTGCGGCACCGAACAGGCCATCAGCCACATGGAGCGGTTGCCGTAGGTATCACTATCCGAGTCTTCAAAAAAGATGGAAAGGACATCCTCGTCCACCTCGTTGTTGCAGTCATCATCCAAGCCGTTGCACACTTCCGTGGCTCCGGGGTGAATGGCCGCATTCATGTCGTTGCAATCGAGCGAGTTCGCGGCCGTGTAGATGAAACTTGGCGCGCACCAGCACCTTGAATCGCTCGTGCCATAACTGTCCTGGTCCCAATCGGCGTAGTAGGTCTGACAACCCAGCGCCCCTTCCTCGTCGATGAGGTCGTTGCAGTTGTCATCCAAGCCGTTGCAGGCTTCCACGCCCGCAGGACCGGGCAGGCAGGTGTCCACCAGACCGCCGTTCACGCAGGTCATCAAACCCGTGGAGGCGCAGACTCCCGTGCCGCAGGCAGTGGTCGGGGCCTGGTAGCCTTCGTCCGCAGTGCCGTCGCAGTTCTCGTCCTCGCCGTTGCAGTTGGTGTCGTCGCCCGTGGAAGCGAGCAGCTGACAGGAATCCAACACGTGGCCGCCCACGCAGGACGTCACGCCCGTGTTGGCGCAGACGCCCTGACCGCAGGTGGTGGGCAGAGAAACGTAGTCCTCGTCCGCCAAACCGCTACAGTTGTCATCCACGCCGTCGCAAGTGTTATCCAACACGTAAAGAGGATCACCGTCCACGCAGGAATCGGCCACATGGGCCGGAACGATGGTACAGCCGCCGCCGCCTTCGTTGGGCACGCAGGAAGCAGGCACGCAGGACGTCAGCCCCTCGGCGGCGCAAACGCCCTGGCCGCAGGTGGTAACCTGCGGGGCGTAGTTTTCATCCTTCTGCCCGTTGCAGTTGTTGTCCAAACCGTTGCAGTCGTTATCGTCGCCCGTCGCCTGGCCCGCTACTGCGTTGCACTCCAAATCCGTACCATCGGCCTTGCAGACCATGATACCAGACGCTTGGCAAACCGTGTCCGTCATCACCACGCAGCCCGTGCCCTTGTACTGCCAGTCCTCGTCGGTCGCACCGTCGCAGTCGTCGTCCAGCTCATTGCAGGTCTCCGAACTGGCCGGCACGCCTTCCACGCAGTCTTCGTTGTTAAATTCGCCATCCTTGCATACCGGCACACCGCGCAGGCACACGCCCGTGCCGCAGGTATTTTGCCCCATCTCGTCGTTGTTGGGATGCTGACAAGTGCCCGTGAATCCATCACCCCACAGGTACGTATTGCAAATGTCCTTGGTACAGTCGTTGTTGTCCTCGCACTCGTCGTTGCTGCCGCAGGGCTGGAGATCGCAGACATACTGCTCTCCGTCCAGGTAGCAGGCGCTCTCAAAAAGCAGGCCCTGACAGTAATTCTTCTCGCACACCGCCCCGTAGAAACGAGCGTCGCGCCACACCAGGGGCTCGCACACGAGGTCATCCTGGCACGGAACGGGGTTACCCTGGCTGTCCTTGAGCGGCTTCATCAGCCGTCCGTCGTCCGCCTTGGTTACCGTCGTCTCGCCGCGGTCGCCGTTGCAGGCCATGAGGAACGCACTGAGCACCAGGGCACCGAGAATCCGCATCACCTGATGCATGATTCCCTCCTTGTAAAAGGTTGAATGTCAATTGTCAAAGGCACTTACCGCCGGCATTTGTTTTATAGTCTAATCGCTTTAACCTCCTTTGCGCGATTAGGGAAAAAACCTCTGCCTTTGGTCAGGAGCCGTACACATGGCAAGCACTTGCCTGCCAATCTTTTAAGCCCAATTTTGTATCCTGATACATTTAAAATGAAACCTAGATAATAGGCTCAAAAGATTGTCAAACAAATTTAATTTCGCCCTTTTTAGGCGACTTTAGACTCTACCATAAGTTAAAAGTAATGTCAAGCTTAAATTATAAAAAAAGACCCGAGGGAGATGCTTGCCGTTAAGCTTGCATTTCCATCGGGTCCGCGTTTCGTCTTAGGAAACACTTAGCGCGTTTATCTCGCGCTCAAGGGCTTAGTACCGTTAAGGCACTACTTGCACCAAGGGATCCCGTCCGTGGGAGTCCCCCAGTTGGGCGTGTCCGGGTAGCCGTGGCTCGTCTCCACGAGCAGCACGTTCACGCCGCTCGGGTCGATCATCTGGGCGTAGGATCCGCCCACCCATGGCGCGGTGCTGTCGTTGATGCCGGTCCCGAAGACCCGCACATTTAGCTCCACCGCCGTGGGGTACCACCAGGAGTAGCACAGGTTCGCGGCGGGGATCTTCTCCCCGTTCTCCTTGAACCAGGCGATGTCCTGGGGCAGGTTGTCCTGCCCGACCCCGCCAAACGACACCCACACCTCGCAGTAGCGCCCGGTGGCCTGCCACTCGGTCGGGATCGTGCACCAGACGGCGAAGGCCGCGGTGGTGTGGGTGCAGGAGCCGGAGATCTGGTCGAACCAGTCCTCCGTCATCTTGTCCCCATCATCGCAGCTCACCGGCGTGTGGATGCACTTCCAGGCCTTCTCACTCTTGTCGCAGGTGTCATCGGTGTAGTTCAACCCGTCGTCGCAGTCCGCGTCCGTGGTGCACAGAGGCACCAAAACGCAGCCGCCCGTCCCATTGCACGCCGTCTTAGGGGTGTCGGGGTTGCCGTCGTCGCAGGCAACACCTTCATCTGCGGACCACTCCTCACACCGATGGAGGCCGTAGTAGTAGCCGCCGCAGGCATCCGACGGGCAGAACAGGTTCCAGCACTGCCCGCCGTTGTACTCTGTGTTGCACCACTGGTCGCCGTCGCACTGGTCGTCGGTCTTGCAACAGCCCTGCATCATCTGGTGCTGGCAGGCGGCCGTTTCCGAATCGCACCAGTCCCAGGTGCAGCTGTCGTTGTCGTCGCAGTTCTTGTACTCGACCGTCTCGCAAACGTACTCGAGCATGCCAACCGACGCCGGAACGCACCCCTGCGTGGTGCACGGATCGTTGTCCTCGCACACCACCTCCACCAACTTGCACCGGTTGGTGAAGCTGTTGCAGATGTCCTTCGTGCAGGGGTTGCCGTCCTCGCAGTCGCTGTCCTTCAGGCAGGCGTTGTTCGGCACCACGAACACACAGCCGCCCGTTGCCGGGTCGCAGGTGTCATCGGTGTAGTTCAACCCGTCGTCGCACTGCTTGAAGGTGTGCTCGCACTCGCCAGTCTCGTTGTTGCAGAGGTCCGTGCTGCAGGCGTTGCCGTCGTCGCAGGTGATGGTGGTGTAGACACACCCATCCTCCTGCGTCCAGGCCACATTCTGGCACTTATCCTCGCCCTTGCACTCGATCGGCGTGTTGAAGCACGCGCCCG
>MFQT01000001.1:0-147 GCA_001783145.1 Candidatus Magasanikbacteria bacterium RIFOXYB2_FULL_38_10 | reverse complement strand
TGCCGACGAACCCATCGTCGCAGTTCGCCGGCGTGAACACGCAGCCCGTCTCTTGGTCGCACGTGTCCACCGTGCAGGCGCTGCCGTCGTTGCAGGTGTAGTCCACGACGCGGCACGCGCCGTTGTCGCAGACGTCCATGGTGCAGG